>JBFIQU010000016.1:0-16340 GCA_041609395.1 Acidimicrobiia bacterium
ACGACCGATGGCACCTCTACGAACAGACGGAAGACATCGAATGGACCCAGCTCGCAGACGAAGGGGAGGCGAAGTGATGGTCGACCTGGCGACCTCGTATATGGGGATGGCACTCAGCAGTCCAATCGTCCCGTCGGCGTCGCCGCTGACCGGATCGATCGATACGCTGCGCAGTCTCGAGGATGCCGGGGCGGCGGCCGTCGTGTTGCCCTCTCTGTTCGAAGAACAGATCGAGCACGAGGCGATGGAGGTGCACCGCAGCCTCGAGTACGGTGCCGGCTACTACGCGGAGGCCACGGCCGGCTACTTCCCCGAGATGGACGAGTACAACACCGGGCCCCGTCAGTATCTCGACCACCTGGAGGACGCCAAGCGGCACCTGTCCATACCGGTCATCGCCAGCCTCAACGGTACGTCGCGTGGGGGATGGACCCTCTACGCCCGTCTCCTCGAGGAAGCCGGCGCCGACGCGCTCGAGCTCAACATCTACTTCGTCGCCTCGGACCTGAGCCGGTCGTCGGAGGAGATCGAACTCCAGTACCTGGAGCTGGTCGGGGGGGTACGCAGCTCGATCTCCATCCCGCTTGCCGTCAAGATCGGTCCGTATTTCAGCTCGATGGCGTACATGGCTCGCCGCTTCGCCGAAGTCGGTGCCGATGCTCTTGTTCTGTTCAATCGCTTCTATCAGCCGGACATCGATCTCGACGACCTCGAAGTCCGTCCCAATCTCGTTCTGAGTACCAGCGACGAGTTGCGCCTGGTCTTGCGCTGGATGGCGTTGCTGCACGGTCGCATCGACGCCTCGCTTGCCGCTACCACCGGGGTCCACACGGTCGACGACGTGGTGAAGCTGATCCTCGCGGGAGCCGACGTCACCATGACCGCCTCGGCGCTGCTCCGGCACGGACCGGGGCACCTGACGGTGCTGCGCGACGGGCTGGCGAGGTGGCTGGAGGAGCGCGACTACACGTCGGTGGAGCAGGCGAAGGGAAGCCTCAGCCAGCGTTCTTCGCCGGATCCTGGAGCGTTCGAGCGAGCCAACTACATGCGGACGCTGGTGACCTACGCCGGCAGTTGGTGAGCGTTCAGTTGCCGGTCAAACCCTTGGCGTAGATCTTCATCAGATTGAGGTCGCATCCGAGCCGGCGCAGCGCTCGTTCCAGCCAGTCGACGGCGGGCACCTTGGCGGTGAAGGCCTCTGCCCCCGTCTCCACGGCGAGGTCGACGAGTGCTCGCACCATCCGCACTGCATCAGCGGGTTCGGTGGTGAGCCACGAGACATCGAACGAGGTCTCGGTGAGGCCGGCGATGGCCCATCCGGGCGGGCCCTCCCACAGCCGGCCGGAGCGGGCACCTTCACGGAGGTCGTCGACCGTCATGCGGCGCCACGTCCATCCCGTGGGAAACAGGTTCCGCGCCGGCGCCGACAGCGGGCCTCCCGACCACGCCAGGTAGGCAGGCTCCGCTTCCGAGGACGGGACCGCCCGGAGCCGTTCCGGAGCCGCTACCCGTTTGCCACCGTTGCCTTCGGGTACCGGAGACGCGGCACCGACGGCGCGCGTCGCATAGACCCAGGACGACACCGGGCGATAGCCCATGGCTTCGACCTGAGCAACGGCCGCCGTGTTCCAGTCGTCGACGGTCAAGCGCACGACCCCGGCTCCCCGCTCGGCCGCCCAGGCCGCCAGCTCGTCGCTGATCAGGGTTGCGAGGCCGCGGCGGCGATGGTCGGGGTGGACTCTGGCTCCCTGCGCCCAGGCTTCATGCGCACTCAGCATGGCTACTTTTGCCATGGCGACGGCCCGGTCGTCGCCGTCGGCGGCGACGAGGACGATGCCCTCCGGGTCGGCGATCCAGTCCTTGTAGACCCGGGTGATGTAGTCGCCCCAGGTGAAGGTGTCCTTCGTGAACGAAGAGATGGCCCGATGGTCTTCCATGCGGGCCGGCCTGATCGTGTAACCGCCGGTCATTCCGGCGAGCTTAGGTCAGACGGCCGGGCTTCCGACCCACGTGACGAAGCCGCCGCCCCCGCCGAACGGACCGAAACCGCCGCCCTCCTGCCAGCCGGCGACGAGAACGGACGACGCGCCGACGGCGATCATGTTGGGCGAGAAGTTGCCGAGCGCGGCGCCGTCGATCCGGACCCACTCACGACCGAACGGTGAGTACCAGATGCCCTGCTGGCTGGCGTCGCCGAAGCCATCGAAAGCGGAGGCCGACTCCTCGATGAGCCGTTCGGGTATGCGGACGAGCACCTCGTCGGTGTCGCCCTTCATCACAACGCTGCCAACGGCGTCGACGTGCTGGATCTCGTGGAATCCGTACTCGGCGACGAGGTTGCCCTCGAGGTCGCGAACGGTCACGGACTCCGGAAACGCGACCGTCACCTCGTAACCATCGACCTCCTCGGCGACGGCAACGGGGTCCGGCAGGCCGTCTGTGCTCGTTCCCACGACGACGTAGCCAAGAGGTCCGGCGCCGATCTGCCATGCATTGAACGGAGCGGCACCCAGGTTGGTCCATTCGACCCCGTCCGGCGAGACCCACATACGAGAGCCGACGCCGAGGCTCTCCAGAGCAACGAAGCCGTTGGCCGTGCCGGCGATCTGGTGCAGATTGCCACCGGCCGCGATCTCCACCTTCGTCCACGTCACGGCGTCGGCCGACTGGAAGACGGACGTCGTCCCGGTGGTCGTTCCGCCGGCGACGACGAAGCCGGTGGGGCCGGCGGCGATCGAATTGATCCAGCTCAGCTCCGGAATCCGGCTCGAGGTGAACGTCGACCCGTCGCGACTGGACCACAGCAGCAGCTGCGGACCTTCGATGAGGCGGATGACCTCGACGGGTACGCCGAGGTCTTCGAACGTCGAGCTGAAGACGATCTCGCCGTTGCGTCCGTACACCTCGACCGAGCCACCACCGGGGCCGCCGGTCGACCAGCCGAAGCCGTGATCGCCGCTGACCGGGATCTTGTCCCGGAACAGGAACTCGGGGTTGAACTCGATGTGCTGCCCGCCGCCGACCACGACGTTCGTACCGAACGACGCGACGGCGGAGATGTCGACGTAACTGTCGAACTGGAAGGCAACATCGTCGAGCTCGATGGGTGGGACCTCGAGCGCGATGCCCGTCCATTCGGTGAGGTCGGTCGAGCTCCACAGGAACGGCTGAGGCGGGCCCTGGTTGTAGACGAGGCCTGCGGCGTAGTACGCGTCGTCTCCTACGCGGAGCGCTGAGACGTAGGCATCGCGCGGTATGCCGTTGATGGCATTCCCCGTCCACACGAGGCCGTCGGGCGAGGTCCAGGTCATGGCGCGATCGCCGAACTGGTTGTAGGTCCGGCCTGATGCAATGAAGTCGCCGTCCGACCAGGCAATGGAAGAGATGTCGATGTTGCCCGTCCCGAACTGTGCCTGCGACCACGTGAAGGCAAGATCGTCGAGGCTCACGTCTGTGCCGGCGATCGACACGGTTCCATCGTCGACGAGAGCAACATCGGTCACGGGACCGCCTCGAGTGGGTTCGGGGTCGCCCCGCAGCAGCGCCGCGCCGCCGGCGACGGTGGCGGCCAGCAGGACGAACCCGGCGGCGAGCACCGCAAGACGTCGGAATAGCGACTGGCGGGCTCGAGTCTTGACGAACTCGGGGCGCGCCATCGGGACGCGGGATCCGACCGCCAGCCTACGAACGGTTTCCTCGACCCGATCGGCATTCAGCTCCGCAACGGCTTCGCGGGCCCGGGCGATGCGCCGGTCGGCTTGCTCCGGCTCGACGCCGAGGGCAGCAGCACGCGCTTCCTGGTCCCAGTCGGTCGCGGCATCGACGACGAGGGCTGCCCGGACTCCGACCGGCATCGATTCGATGCGCCCGGCCACGTGTGGGTCTACATCGATAGCCGCCGACCGTTCGAGGCGAAATCCGCGGGAGGCGTTCTTCTCGCCGTTTCGAGAGGCCCATTCGGTTGCTGCGGCGAAGGCGGCGGCCAGCAGGTCGTCGTCGTCATCGAAGGAGCGGCGCTTGCGATAGGCGACGGCAAGGCCCTCGTCCACGGCGTCGGCGGCGAGGTTGGCATCTCCGAGCGAGACGGCGAGCAGGCCGTAGAGCTCGTTGCGGCGAGCGGCGTACAGCTGGTCGAAGGTCGTTGTCGTGGGCATCGGGATTGAGACGCTGTTGCGTAGCGCCGGGTTGCATGATTCTACGTGCGCACGGGCCTATGTTCGCTCAGTAGGAGGCGAGCTCACGGGCCCGCTCCACGATGCCGTCCGTATTGGGCATGACCTGGGCCTCCAGCGGGCCGGCGAACGGGAAGGTCGGAACGTCTGGCGTGGCGTAACGTCGCACCGGTGCATCGAGCCACTCGAACGCCTTCTCTCCGATCTGGGCAGCGATCTCCGCTCCGAAGCCGACGAATTCGTTGTCCTCATGCACGATCAGGATCTTCCCGGTGGCGTGCACGGCGGCTTCGATGGCCGGCCAGTCGAGCGGTTTGAGTGATCGCAGGTCGAGGACGCCGGCGTCGATCCCCTCCTGTGCGAGGCGTCCGGCCGCCTCCAGGGCGAAGTGGGCCATAGCACCGTAGGCGATGATGACCAGATCGGAACCGGCGCGCCGGAGTGCGGCCTTGCCCAGGGGAACCCGGTACTCGCCGTCGGGGAAGGGGCCCCTGCCCAGCCGGTACAGCTTTTTCGGCTCGAGGAACATGACCGGGTCGGGATCCTCGAATGCCGACCACAGCAGGCCCTTGACGTCGGCGGGTGTCGACGGGACGACCACCTTCAGTCCGGGAACATGGGTGTAGAAGGCCTCGATGCTCTGACTGTGGTAGAGCGCACCGTGGATCCCTCCACCGTACGGGACCCGAACCACGATGGGGCAGCTCCACCCGCCGTTGGAGCGGTAGTGGATCCGGGCCGCTTCGGAAACGATTTGGTCGAACGCCGGATGGATGAAATCGGCAAACTGGATCTCGGCGAGTGGTTTCGATCCGGTTGCCGCCATCCCGATGGCAAGTCCGATGATGAGCGACTCGGCGAGCGGTGCATTGAAGGCCCGCTCGGCGCCGAACGCCTTGGTCAGGCCCTGGGTGGCCTTGAACACACCACCCTTGGGGTCGGCGACATCCTCACCGAAGACGAGGGCCTCCGGATCGGCTTCGAAGATCTCGTGCAGCGTCCTGTTCACCGCCGTGATCATGTTGAGCTCTTCACCGTCCACGCCTGCCTCGACCTCGTAGCGGGCCGGCCCCGGGTCGATGACGCGGGCGTACACGCCGGACAAGGCATCAGTCGGTTCCGGTGCGGCATCGGCGGCCTCCACCGCAGCGCTGACCGTATCGACGGCCCAGTCTTCGAGCTCACGCTCCATCTCGTCGGGCAAGAGCCGGTTCTCAATGAGGTACTGGTGGAGCAGGGTGATGGGGTCGCGGCGCCGCCAGGTCTCGACTTCCTCGGGTGTGCGATACAGCTTGTCGTCGTCGTCCGACGTGTGGGCGTAGTAGCGGTAGGTCTTGGCTTCGATGAGGGTCGGACCCTCGCCGGCCCGGGCGCGGTCCGCGGCCTCCTTGACGGCGCCGTAGACCTCGAGGACGTTGTTGCCGTCGATCGCCATCCCGGGCACGCCGTATCCGATGGCGCGGTCGGCCACGTGGCCGGCTACCTCCTGGGTTGCCGGCACCGAGATCGCGTACTGGTTGTTCTCGATGACGAATACGACCGGGAGGTTGTGGATTCCGGCGAAGTTCATGGCCTCGTGCCAGTCGCCTTCGGATGTCGATCCCTCTCCTCCGAACACGGCGACGATTCCCGGCTCACCGCGGGTGCGCAATGCATAGGCGATTCCACAGGCGTGAGGGAACTGGGTGGCGATGACCGAGGAGTGGGTGAAGATGCGACGGTCCGGGAACGACCAGTGGTTCGGCATCTGGCGTCCACCGCTGGTCGGATCGGTCGCCTTGGAGAAGACGCCGAGCAGCATCTCTTCGCAGGTCACCCCGAGTGCCAGGTTCACGGCGACATCCCGGTAGTACGGCAGTGCCCAATCGACGTCGGCATTCAGCGCGAACGCCGCGCCGATCTGCGTCGCCTCGTGCCCCGATGACGACACGACGAATGGGGCCCGACCCTGGCGGTTGAGCGCCCACATCCGGTCGTCGAGGCGGCGCGCCAGCAGCATGGTGCGGTACATGGCGAGCACCTTGTCGTCGGTGAGTCCGAGCTTGTGGTGCTCGGTCGTCGGGGCGTCAAGGCTCAATTCGCTCATCCTCCTCGAAGGTTCAGTTCCGGTCGTCTCCGCTGCGCCGGAATCGGCGTAGGTCGCCGATCTTCTTCATGCGATCGGTCGCCACCTCGAGAGCGGCGCCAAGCGGGTTGACATCGCGCTTCGCGGCCGTCTTCAGGATCCGGAGCGTGTTCGTGTAGATCTTGTCGACGTTGTGCCGCGCCCGTTCGATCTCGTAGCCGCGCAGTTCCTCGTACACGTTGATGAGACCCCCGGCATTGACCACGAAGTCCGGGGCGTAGAGGATGTCACGCTGCTGAATCGCATCGGCGTCGGCCTCCTCCGCGAGCTGGTTGTTGGCCGACCCGACGATGGCACTGCAGGCGAGCTTGGGAATGGTCGCCGAATTCAAGGCGCCGCCCAGGGAGCATGGCGCGAGGATGTCGCACTCGACCTCGAGAATCTCGTCTACGTCGACGGTCTTGACGCCGAACTCGTTGGCGATGCGATCTCGTGACGGGGGGTAGACGTCGGCGATGACGACCTCGCAGCCTTCCTTGATCAGGCGTTCCACGAGGTTGGATCCGACTTTGCCGACGCCCTGAACGGCAACGCGCCGTCCGGACAGATCGGTCGATCCCCAGAGGAATTCGGCGACCGCCATCATGGCGCGCATGAGCCCGCGTGCAGTGGCGGGTGACGGGTCGCCGGAGCCTCCTTCGGCCTCGGGGGTTCCCACGACCCACCGGGTCTCACGGCGGATCATCTCCATGTCGAAGTGGTCGGTCCCGACGTCCTCGGCGGTGATGTATCGACCCTGCAACGAGTCGACGATGCGGCCGTACGCTCGCCACAACCGTTCCGACTTGTCCTCGCGATGGTCGCCGATGATGACCGCCTTGCCGCCACCGAGGTCGAGGCCGGCCGCGGCCGACTTCAGCGACATGGCCCGGGAGAGACGCAGCACGTCGTCGAGTGCATCGTCCTCGGACGAATACTCAAAAAAGCGAGTCCCGCCGAGGGCGGGACCGAGAGCTGTCGAATGTATGGCGATGATGGTCTTGAGGCCGGACACCGGGTCGTATCCAAATACGACTTCTTCGTGCCCGGCGAGGCTCTTGGCGTCGAATACACCCAAGAGGAATCGTCCTTTCAGGAAGGTTCTCGGGTACATGGTAGTCGGGGAAGGGCTTCGGGAACGCAGTGCGACCCGGGCTCGTTACCATGCGCGCATGGTGCACGCCGCCTATCTCCGCACCTATCTGCCGGCGGCCAGGGCCCGGCCCTGGCAGACATATGCCGGCGGTTCCGCCGCGTCGCCCCGTGTTCTCACGGTCGGCGAATTCGCGGTCTGGGATGAATCGGTGCGGGAGGACGCCTTCACCGCCGACTGGGACGGACGGCGGTACGTCTGTCCCCGCCATCCACGGTTGCGGATGCTCGAGGGGCTCCTGGCGTTCCGCAATTCGTATCCGGGAGCGACGGCCGCGCTGCTCGTTCCCGAATCCATCGCCGCACGGGCCACCGCAGAGCTGGAGTCCTACCGCGACGCGGTGCCCGGGGCTCGTTCACATATCCTCACCTCGCCGTGGCACGTGCCCTTGCGATGGTTCGTGGCATTTCGTTCCGAGCAGCGCGAGCTGATCGAAACGCCCCGCGGCCCATCCATCCGGTATCGGAACAGCCTTGCCGACGGTCTGGCGCGGGTGGAACACGCGGTGGAAGTGCTCGAGGACGTGGGGTTCGAGGATGCCATCGTCGATCAAGTTCGGGAGCTGGCGCTGTGGCTTGGGACGTTCGATACAGATGCGATGATCGAACTCGACTACGGCACGGTGGCGGCACTCTTCGCGGCCGGCGATATCGCCTTCGACGAGACGGCTGCCGACGTACATGCCAGCCTGGAGGCGCTCGGCGCCGGGAACCTGGAGGAGGCGGGGCGCCACTATGCCGCAGCCGCTACTCGATGGGCCGAGCTCCAGACGCTGGCGTTCGCCAACTGACCGGCTCAGGCTTCCGAGGACCTGTCGGTTCCTTCGTTCGATTCCGTTCCGGCCGACGAGGACGATGCGATCGATTCGTCGGGTTCGGTGAGCAGGGAAGCCGGGGAGGAGGTCGAGGTGGTGGCGGCCGTTGCTTCTGTGCGCGCTTCGTCGGCTTGGGCACGTTCGGCCCGGGCTGCGGCACGTGTTTCCTCTCGTGTCTTCCTGGCGTCTGCTGCCGCTTCGGCTTTGACGCGTCGTCGCTCGGCGCGTTGGGTGTCGCGTTCCAGAGCCCGTTCGGGACGGGCCCGGCCCCCGAAGTAGAGGAGCACCAGGGCGAGAACGAATGCTCCGATGCCGGCGACCAGGAGCCTCGTACCGGCCAGACCGACGAACGGAACCTCGGCGGCGAGGATGACGTTGGCCGCAACCGGCTGTGATCCGTCGGCGTTCATCACGACGATGCCCCACGAACCGTCCCTGACCGGCCACTCGAGAACTGCGATTTCGTCGCCACGTGCCGACGATTCCCAGAACCCTTCGTCGACCGGCGCCCTGGGGGTTGCGCCGTCGATGCGCTGCGCACTGCCCTGAATGGGTCGGAGATCGACGGCGGCCAGGCGGTGGTGGGCCGTGCCGCTCAGATAGGTGTCGATCGCGCCGCGTCGAGCAAGCCCGATGAAGAGCTCCTTGCCGGCAACGCTGCGGCCGGTGACCCGGATGGTCTCCCATCGGTCGGCTGCGAACCATTCCTCGCTGAACCAACCGGGCACGTCTTCGACGATGTCGAGGTCGGGCGCATAGAGGGCGTGTGAACCGACTCGCACTGCAAGCGTGTCCGAGACGTAGAAGCCGTCCGTTTCGTTCTGTGCCTCGAACCACAGCAGGGCCCCGCCGGTCACGAGCATGAGGATGGCGGCGAGCGCCGCAATCCATCCGAAGAAGACCGAAAAACCTTTGACGACGTTCATGGGGATGTCAATCGGTGGGCGGGGAGCAGAACGATAGCGGCGGCCTTCGCGAGCCAGGACGTATGGCTGCTGGCTGGCAACAAGCCATGAGCTAACAGCTACGGCGCTTGCTGGCTGCAGTTGTGGGTTGGCATTCCCCGCGTCAGTGGTGTTGGTGACCGGCGAGCGCTTCGAGTGAGCCACGACGTCGATGCGTACGGAGCGGCAGCGGGTACTTCGGGCCGCCTCGCAAACCGCGTGACCGCGATACGACGCGGAGTGCGAAGCAACTCCGTGGGCAGGGGCAGAATCGAACTGCCGACCTCCGGTTTTTCAGACCGGCGCTCTACCAACTGAGCTACCTGCCCGTGCCGGAACGGCACGAGAGCCCCGGTGTCACCGAGGCTCTGGCGGGGACGACGGGATTTGAACCCGCGACCTCCGGCTTGACAGGCCGGCGTGAACTCCAGACTTCACCACGCCCCCAGGGCGCGCCCCCAACGGGATTCGAACCCGTGTTACCGGCTTGAAAGGCCAGCGTCCTAGGCCGCTAGACGATGGGGGCAGGGACCCCGGGAGGATAGTGCCCGGATCGCCTCGACCCAGCTGAGGGACGGCGGGAGTATAGAGCAGCGCAGGACACCCTCGGGCGGTTCGCCTGGCGAGACGGGTGCTGCGCCATCATGTGGCGTCGCAGCAGACGGGGTAATGACGTGTGGGATCCCGACCAGTACGGCAGATTTTCCGACCACCGGCTGCGTCCCGCGCTCGAGTTGCTGGCCCGGGTGAGCCACGACGATCCGCGACTGGTGCACGACATCGGGTGCGGTCGCGGCGAGATGGCGCGAATCATGGCGCAGCGCTGGCCGCGGGCCCGCGTCGTCGGGTCCGATCTGTCGCCGGAGATGCTGGCTGCCGCCCGCGCCTCCGGAAGCAGCCGGGTGCGATGGGAACGGCTCGACATAGCCTCCTGGTCACCCGGCCCGGAGCACGACGTGATCTATGCGAATGCCGTGTTGCACTGGCTGCCGGATCACGCCGGGCTCTTCGCCCGGCTGCTGCATCGGCTGGCCGCCGGCGGAATCCTGGCGGTGCAGATGCCGCTGTCCTGGTATGAGCCGTCCCACGTTGCCCTGCGCGACGTGCTCGCCACAGGGGGATACGGCACGGCCGATCTGAGGCGGACGTTCGACCGGGCCAACGTGGGTCATCCGGTGAGCTACTTCGATGAGCTGCACCCGCTGGCGTCGGACCTCGATATCTGGACGACTCGCTACCCGCAGATCCTCGAAGGTGCGGATCCGGTCCTGGAGTGGATGAAGGGAAGCATTCTCCGGCCCGTCATCGAGGCACTCGACCCGGATGAGCTCGCTCGGTTCATCGACGAACTCCGCGGCCGCCTCCGCGACGCCTACCCGCCCCGGGCGGATGGGATGACCGTCTATCCGTTCCCGCGGCTGTTCATCGTCGCTCACCGCTGAGACGGGGGCGGCGGCGCAATCGATCCCAGACTTCGGGCGGCGGCGCCGGTTCCAGTGGCTCGGCATTTCCCGTCGACCGGCGCCGGCGGGCTCCGCTGCTCAGCAGCGGACGCCGTCTGTGGAGCCGCATCAGAATTGCTCTTCCTCGGTCGAGCCGACGAGCGCCAGGGTCGAAGCCTGGCCGCCGCTGACGACCTTCGACACCTCGTCGAAGTAGCCGGCGCCGACCTCGCGCTGGTGGCGGGTCGCGGTGTAGCCGTCACCCTCCATGGCGAACTCCGCTTGCTGCAACTCGACGTACGCCGTCATGCCCTTGGCGGCGTAGCCCCGGGCCAGGTCGAACATCGTCGCATTGAGGGCGTGGAACCCGGCAAGCGTGATGAACTGGAACTTGTACCCCATAGCCCCCAGCTCTTTCTGGAACATGGCGATGGTGGCGTCGTCGAGATGCTGCTTCCAGTTGAACGACGGCGAGCAGTTGTAGGCCAGCATCTTGCCCGGGAACTCGGCGTGGATGGCGTCCGCAAACGTGCGCGCTTCGTCGAGGTCCGGGTGGGAGGTTTCGCACCAGATCAGGTCGGCGTAGGGGGCGTAGGCGAGCCCGCGGGCGATCGCCGATTCCATGCCGTTGCGGACCGTGAAGAAGCCCTCCGGTGTACGGTCGCCTTCGACGAAGCGGCGGTCGCGTTCGTCGACATCGCTCGTCAGCAGTGTCGCTGCCAGTGAATCGGTGCGAGCCACCACCAGGGTCGGCACGCCGAGGATGTCGGCAGCGAGACGAGCCGTCGTCAGCGTGCGAACGTGCTGCTGGGTCGGGACCAGGACCTTGCCTCCCATGTGGCCGCACTTCTTCTCCGATGCCAGCTGGTCCTCCCAGTGGACACCGGCGGCTCCCGCTTCGATGAATGCCTTCATCAGCTCGAACGCATTGAGCGGGCCCCCGAATCCGGCTTCGGCGTCGGCGACGATCGGGAGCATCCAGTCGCGGACGTGGTTCCCTTCCGACCACTCGATCTGGTCGGCCCGGCGCAGGGCATTGTTGATTCGGCGCACGAGGGCCGGGGCCGAGTTCGCCGGGTAGAGGCTCTGGTCCGGGTAGACCTGCTCGGCGAGGTTGTTGTCGCCGGCGACCTGCCAGCCGGACAGGTAGATGGCCCTGAGGCCGGCCTTGGCCATCTGCATGGCCTGGTTGCCGCTCACGGCACCGAGGGCGTTGACGTAGTCCTCGCTCCCAAGCAGATCCCACAGCCTCTCCGCGCCACGGCGGGCGATGGTGTATTCCGGAACGAAGGATCCGCGGAGGCGAATGACGTCCTCCGCGGTGTAGTCCCGGCGCACACCGTCCCACCGCGGGTTGGTGTCCCACTGCTTCTTCAGCTCCGCTGCTTGCTGCTTCACGTGCTCGCTCACGCTCACGGCTGGGTCCTTTCAGTCGATCAGGTCGTATGCGGGAATGGTCAGGAAATCGACGAAGTCGTCGGCCAGAGCCACCTGCTCGAATACGTTCCGGGCATCGTCGAAGCGGCCGCCGGCGAACGCCTCGGTGCCGACGGCGTCGCGAATACCTTGCATTTCGTCGTCCGCCAGCTTGCGGACGAGGGGGGCGGTGATTTGCGTGCCGTCGTGAAGAACCGCGTCCCCGTGAACCCACTGCCACACCTGGGAGCGGCTGATCTCGGCTGTGGCGGCGTCCTCCATGAGGTTGAACAGGGCCGCAGCGCCGGTTCCCCGGAGCCAGGATGCGATGTAGAGGATCCCGACCCGGATGTTGGTCCGCAGACCTTCCTCGGTGATCGTTCCGCCGGGAACCGCGGTGTCGAGGAGATCCTCCGGTTCGATCGTGACGTCGCTGCGGGAACGCTCGACCTGGTTGGGCCGAGATTCGAGCACTGCGTCGAAGACGTCGCGGGCTACGGGCACCAGATCGGGGTGAGCCACCCAGGTTCCGTCGAATCCGTCGTTCGCCTCGCGCTCCTTGTCGGCCCGGACCCCCGCGAGTGCACGTTCGGTGACCTCGGGATCCCGGCGCGACGGGATGAAGGCGGCCATGCCTCCGATGGCGTGAGCGCCACGTCTGTGGCAGGTGGCGACGAGAAGTTCCGTGTACGCCCGCATGAACGGGACGGTCATCGTGATCTGGCCCCGGTCCGGAAGCACGAATCCGGGCTGGTTGCGAAGCTTCTTGATGACGCTGAAGATGTAGTCCCAGCGGCCGGCGTTGAGTCCGGCGGAGTGTTCGCGAAGCTCGAACAGGATCTCGTCCATCTCGAATGCCGCCAGGATGTTCTCGATGAGGACCGTCGCCTTGATCGTTCCCCGGGGGATGCCGAGAGCGTCCTGGGTGTGGATGAAGACGTCGTTCCACAACCGGGCTTCCAGGTGCCCCTCGAGCTTGGGGAGGTAGAAGTAGGGGCCGGTCCCCCTGGCCGTTGCCGCCGTCGCGTTGTGAAACATGTAGAGGCCGAAGTCGAAGAGTGAGGCCGAGATGGGGTCGCTCCCGACGGTGAAGTGCCGCTCGACGAGATGCCAGCCGCGGGGACGGACCATCAGCGTTGCTACCTCGTCGTTGAGCCGGTACTGCTTGCCGTTCTCGTCGTGTTCGATCGTGCGGGCGATGGCATCGATGAGGTTGGTCTGACCGTCCAGCACGTTGCTCCAGGTCGGCGAGTTCGCGTCCTCGAAGTCGGCCATGAACACCCTGGCCCCGGAGTTCAGCGCGTTGATCATCATCTTGCGGTCGACGGGCCCCGTGATTTCGACGCGACGGTCGACGAGATCCTGGGGCGGGGGAGCGACCGTCCATTCCGTCTGCCGGATCTCTGCGGTGTCGTCGCGAAACCGGGGCATCTCACCGCCGTCGATGCGCTGCTGGCGCTCGATGCGCCGGGCCAGGAGTTCCCGGCGCCGGGATTCGAAGTGGTGGTGCAGGTCGGCGAGGAAATCCCGAGCGGGCTGGCTCAGGATCGCGTCGTCGCGTGGCTCGTTCACAGATCCTCCTCGTGGTCGAAATCGATAATGACGGCGAATATTCACAAAGTCCAGCTCAATGAATGTGAAGAATGGCTATAGTTCACCAAATGAGCACCCGGGAGCAAACTTCAACGATCGACCCGCTCGTGTTCGGGTCACGTCTGCGCCACGCCAGAACCACCGCCGGTCTCACCCTTGCCGAACTCGGCGCCCGGGTGGGCCGGACGGCGTCGTATCTCTCGATGGTGGAGAACGGCCGCCGCGAACCGAAACTGTCCCTCATTGGCGACCTCGCCGCAGCCGTCGGAGTGGGCGTGGCCGAGTTGCTGGCGGTGGCGCCCCCAACGCGCCGCGCCCAACTCGAAATCGAGCTCGAACGCTCGCAGTCGGATCCGCTGTACCGGGAACTCGGCCTGCCGTACCTCAAGCCGACCTCGGGACTGAGCGACGCGGCGCTCGAGCACATCGTCACGCTGTTCGATGAGGTCAAACGCCGCTCCACCCTGCGGGCCGCGACGCCCGAAGAGGCGCGCAAGGCCAATGCCGCGCTCCGCGCCGAAATGCGGGAACGCGGCAACTACTTCGGGGAGATCGAGGCGATCGCCGCCGGCGTTCTCGAAGCGATCGGCTACGAACGCGGTCCGGTGTCGTCGAGCCAGGTGGCCGAAATGGCGGCGCATTTCGGGTTTTCGATCCAGCGTGTGGGTGACCTGCCCGGCACCGTTCGCTCGGTGACCGACATGACCAACCACGTCGTCTACATCGCACAGCGCGACGAGCTCGACATCTCCGCCGCCCGCCCCGTCGTGTTGCAGACCCTCGGGCATTTCGCGCTGGGTCACGACGATCCTGTCAGCTTCGGCGATTTCTTGCGGCAACGTGTCGAAGCGAATTACTTCGCCGGAGCCTTGCTGGCTCCCGAGGCCGCGGCGCTCGACGTACTGCAGACGGCGAAGCGTCGCCGTGATCTCTCCATCGACGACCTACGCGATCAATTCGGGGTGTCGTACGAGATGGCGGCTCATCGGTTCACCAATCTGGCTACCGAGCACCTCGGGATTCGCGTGCATTTCACGCGATCGGACGAGAACGGGATCATCTGGAAAGCCTATGAAAACGACGACGTGCCGTACCCGAGGGATCCCGACGGAGCCATCGAGGGTCAGCGGCTGTGCCGCCAGTGGGCCACGCGCCGGGCGTTCCAGTCCGACGACCGGTTCGTGATCCACTATCAGTACACCGACACTCCCACCGGAACGTTCTTCTGCTCGACGCATGTAGAGGTGGGGCGGGCGCCCGTTCACGCGATCACGGTCGGGGTGAGATTCGACGACGCAAAATGGTTCCGGGGACGTGAGACGCCCCGCCGATCCGTGTCGCGCTGTCCCGACGAATCGTGTTGCCGGCGCCCGCCTCCCGCCCTGGCATCGCGGTGGCATGGTCGCGCCTGGCCCTCGGCTCGCGCCCACAGCCACGTGCTCGCCGCGCTCCCGAGCGGGACGTTTCCCGGCGTCGACCTCGCCGATGTGTACGACTTCCTCGAACGCCGCCGGCCGGTGCCGGCCGGTAATCAGCGCGACGGGTGACGGGGGTCCGGCGTCGCCGGGGGAGTCGGCAGCCCCCCGGCGTGGGTCACGACGTTCGTCGCCAGTTCCCGGGCCACCGATAGTGCGTCCTCGGGGCCGCCCCCGCTGCCGAGGACATCGATGATTCCGGCCGTAAAGGCGTCTCCGGCGCCGACGGTGTCGTGCAACTCGATGTCACCGACGGGACCGACCCCCCATACGGATCCGTTGCGATTCACCAACTCGGCGCCGCTGGCGCCCTTGGTGACGCAAACCCAGGCGACGTCCGGGCCGGCCGCGAAAAGGTCGGCAGGTGACCGGAACCCCACGAGTTTGCCGATCGTCGCCAGTTCCCCGTCCGACAGCTTGACGACGGTGGCCCGCTCGACGGCGCGGCGAATGACCCCCGGATCGAGATAGGGAGGGCGGAGGTTCACGTCGAGTACCCGCAGTGGTGCCTGCGATGCCGCCAGGAGCCGCTCCAGCGCATGGGCGGAGCGCCGGTCGCGAGAGGCCAGCGTGCCGTAATGCAACACGTCGTGTGCCGGGATCTCGGCGGGCCCTTCGATCGCATCCCAGGCAGCGGGCGAGTGGATGGTGAACTCGTGGTCGTCGCCGTGTCGCGTGATCGTGACGACGCCGGTCGGGAGGTGGTCGTCGTACTCCACCAGTGAGGTATCGATGCCGAAGCGCTCCATGGTGCGCCGCACCAGTGATCCGTCCTCGTCCTTGCCGAGTCGCGTGATGGGGCGGGCCACCCAGCCGCGCACCGCCAGGTGGGCGGCAACGTGCAACGGCGCGCCCGCCGGGATGCGACGGTCGGGGTGCTCGTCGATGAGCACCTCGCCGAAGACCAGCGCTCGCGGTGGCGACAGCCGGGGAACGGTCACAGACGGGAGTCTATGGCTGGATCAGGGTTGCGGCGCCCAGAACGCAATGACGCCCTCGCCGATACGCCGGGGCGACGCGTCCCTCACCACATCCTGGATCCACACGCCGTCCGAACCGTCTTCGGCCTGTCCCGCGTAGACGAACGCGGTGCCGGAGGGATTCCACAGCCGGACGCTGTGTCCGTATTGGTCGAAGAACGGCACGTAGTCGCGCCCGAATTCGATCGTCGGGCGAAAGCGGGGGAAGGTGAGGATGTCGCTTCCATCCCAGACGTTCCAGTGGAAC
>JBFIQU010000017.1:0-16049 GCA_041609395.1 Acidimicrobiia bacterium
GCGCGTGGCGGCGGCGCTCGAGGCCACGAAGGAAGCGGACGTCTTGGTCTTGGCGACGAAGTGGCCGGAGTTCCTCGACGTCGACCTTAGCGAGGTGCGTCATGCGATGCGCGGCAACGCCATCGTTGATGCCCGCAACTTCCTCGATCGACGCCGGGTGATTGCCCACGGCTTCGTGTATGACAACTTCGGCAGAGCCGACCGCGCGACCTGAGGTCAGGTCGCGCCCCCCGAGGCGGCTACGCGGGCGAGATGTCACCCGTGAGCCCATCCGGCCTCAGTCGAAGCTTGCAGTTCGGGGAAGGATCGGCCGGTCGAACGCAGAGAATTCGTCCTTTATGTCGGCGCGATCGTTGACCACGCTTCCCCCAACCTCTACCCACGCGTGGAAATCAGGCACGGCCCCCGTGGGCCGGACGCCGATCCGCAGGTCGGCGGCGACCCCTTTGCGCCGCAGGAGCCACCACACGACGAGGGAGCGTCGCAGGCAGTTGGCGCGCCACGGCCAACGCCCGCCAACCTTGTTGACGAGGCGCCCAATCCTCCTTCCCTCGATTGCCGCCGCAGCAGAACAGGGCGCGGGTGGAGCACCGAGCCGTGCCGACAGGTATGACTGGGTCCGCTGAACTCCCCAGAGCTTGACGGCAATCCCTGCTGCCGGCAGTAAGAGCGTTGCCTCGGCCGCCGTGCATAGGTCGGCGGGACGCACCCGCCACAAGCTAGGAATCTGCGAACTCCAAGAGACCCATCTGGAGGAGCCGGTCCAGCAGGTCGGCGACGTCTCGCAAGAGGACGCTGCGTTCGACGTCGTACCGCATGAGCAGCTGATCGACCGCTGCGCGAACGGTGGGTCCTGCAGTCACGGCCGACCAGATGCTGGCACCCACCTCGTTCAGTCCGAAGTAATGCTCTGTCTTCATGTCGAGAATGACCGACTCACCATCGGCGACGGCCTGCACGAGCACCTCCTCCGGTACTCGTACCGACTTGTCCATCATCTCTTCCACGATTCTCGTCCCCCTTTCGCCCGCGTTGCCGCCGCCGCAGGTGCCGAAGTTCGTTGAGTCGTCCGGTCGAGGGTCCTGGCGAGGCGAGCGAGCACGGTGATGCTGGGCTGTGCCAACGGTTGCAGCAACCCAGCTTACCATTCGGCGCTACCGTCGCCGCGATCGACCGACGAGCAAGGGCGGATGTAAGGACATGACGGAGGTCGACCGAGTTCCGGTCGTGCTGAATGTCGAGGACGTCGTCAAGGTGTATGAACCACCACCGTGGTGGCTGCGTCCACTGATTCGCACCGCAGCGCGCGAGCCCGTCGAAGCTGTCGGTGGCGTGTCGTTCCAGGTCCGCAGCGGCGAGATCGTCGGCCTCGTGGGACCCAACGGTGCCGGCAAGACCACCCTCATCCGTATCATCGCAACGCTTCTCGAGCCGTCGGGCGGCCGGGTGACCATTCGCGGCACGGACATAGCAGCGAATCCTGCTCGGGCGCGTCACTCGATCGGTTTGGTGCTCTCCGACGATCGCGGCCTCTACTGGCGCTTGACCGGGTTGCAGAACCTCGAGTTCTTTGGCGTCATGGCCGGCCTCCCGCCGGCGACAGCCCGAGCGCGTGCGGCCGAATTGCTCGAAACCGTCGGGCTACGGGGACGTGACAAGTTGGTATTCGGCTATTCGGCCGGCATGCGCACCCGCCTCAACGTGGCACGCGCCCTTCTTGCGCAGCCAGAACTGCTACTCCTTGATGAGCCCAGCCGGGGCCTCGACCCGGTGGCGAGTCGCCAGCTAGCCGACATCCTCCGGACTCAGGCGCAGTCCGGGCGAGCGATCCTCTTGTCCAGCCACCGGCTCGACGAGATAGCGGAGGTGTGCGACACGGTTGTTGCGCTCATCGGTGGGGACATGCGGTTCGCAGGCGCGCCGGACGAACTCAGCGGGGCGGCGGGGGGAGTAGCGCGAGCTCTAGCAACGCTGCTGACGGAAGAGGGCAACGACATGGAGCCACGATGACCTCGGCATCGACGATGGAGAGAGTCGCCGCCATCGTCAGGCGTGACATCATGGTCGAGCGGTCCTACCACTTCCAACTCGCCCTTCAAGTCATAGGGATCGGCTTCTCGGCCGGCACCTTCTTCTTCATCGGAAAGCTCGTGGGCGAGCCCGACGCATTGTCCGACTACGAGGGCGGCTACTTCCCCTTCGCCCTGATAGGTAGCATCGTCATGACGACCTCCGTCCTCGGGTTGTCGACCTTTAGCCAGAAGATCAGCGACGAGCAGCGGGCCGGCACCTTGGAGGTCCTCCTGTCGACCCCCACCCGGCTCGGAACGATCCTGCTCGGCTCGTTTTTGGTGCCTCTGGCGTTCCTGCTCGTGGAGCTGGCGCTCTATCTCGTGTTCGCGCTTATCGTTTTCGGCTCGGCGTTACCCTGGACGAGCATCGTCATGGCACTCCCGGTACTGCTCTTGCTCACGATCGTCGTCTTTTCTGCGTTGGGCATCTTCTCGGCGACCATCATCGTGCTTGCCAAGCGGGGCGATCCCCTGGCGGGCCTTGTTGCGCAGTCCAGCAACTTCCTCGCCGGAGCGTTGTTTCCCGTGTCTCTCCTTCCGGGCTGGCTCCAGTTCTTCTCCCACCTCGTCCCGGCGTTCTACGGGTTGAGGGCGATTCGGGATCTCATTCTCGCCAACGCCGGCTGGGGGGACGTGTTGGGTGACGTCCTCGCTCTCGTCGCCTTCGCAGCCGTGTTGCTTCCGAGTTCGATGTGGGCGTTCTCCCGGGCGGTCCGTATCGCTCGGGTGACCGGAACGCTGGGAAACTATTGAGCGTCGCGGTGAGATGAGTAGCGGACTCGGGAGACCGCATCCGGCGTTGCTGGAATTGGCGGCGGGCCGGCAGGTGCCGACTGTCACCGACCCGGCCCGTCTCGTCGTCTCGGCGATCGAACACCGTATGGTGGGGCTGTTGACGCAAGCCATCAGCCGCGGGGAAGTAGCGGTCCCCGATCCGTGGCACCGAGACCTCGTCCGGCTCCATCTCGCGCAACGCGCCGAGCACCGGCGGCTGTGGGGCGCCATCCGACACTGCCAGGACCGCTTGGCCGAAGTGGGGGTTGAGCCGGCCTTCATCAAAGGCGTCGTCTCCGAGCTGCGCTGGTATGACGGCGAAGGCGAGCGGCCGTGCGCGGACATCGACCTGCTACTCGGGCCAGACGACGTGCGCCGGATCGCCGATGTCGTCGCCGCCCTCGATCCCGCCTACCCGTGGCTGGCGCAGGTCCGGCAACTGGTAGAGGCCGGCCACCTCCAGTCTGTCGTCCTCGAGGTCGGAGGGATCGACGCCGACATCCATGTGGACGCGCTGAAGCTCGGTCCACCGAGCCGGGCTGCGAGGGAGCTGTGGGATCGCTGTGCGTCCCTCATCGAATCGCACCCACCTGTTCGGGTGTTGGATCCCTCGACGGCATTGGTGGTGTTCCTAGTGCATCTCAACAAGGACCGATTCGCCTATTTGCGGGAATACGTCGACGTCCTCCGCATCCTCGCGCTGTCGGACATCGATTGGGCGTGGGTCGCCGAGTTCGCTCGAGCCGAAGGGATCGAGGTCGCTGTCTACGCGAGCCTGCACGCAGTGCACGAGGACCTCGGGCTGCGGGCGAATGGGCTTCCTCCGGTGCCCGGTGGCTGGCGGTCGCTGGCGTGGCGAGCGCTCTGGGGCCCGCAGACCCGCCTCCTGGGACACGAGGGGAAACTCACATCGACCCGCCGCTGGTTCTGGATGGCGTTCTTGGCCCGCCGCCCCATCTGGCCCTCCATACGCTGGTGGGTGAGGCACCTCTTCCCACCGCCGGCGGTCGTGGAGATGAATCTCCCGGATGCCACGGGCCCGTATCTGTGGCGACTGTTTCGCGGCCGCCGCCAGTTGGCACGGGCCCGCCGCAGGCTCACGGAGGACCTCGCCGACCACACGCCGACGGCCGCCGGGTGAGCGGCCTGTGTGGGATCGTTCGTTTCGACGGACGTGGCGTGGACGGCGGCGACATCCGGGCGATGATCCAGGCCGCGCCGTGGCGAGCAACGAAGGGACAGCGCGCCGTGACACGGGATGACCTGTGCTTGGTCGAACTCGGCGCGTATCCTGCCGGCGACATCGGTCAGGGGCCGATTGCCGTGGCGTGCCACGCCCGCATCGACAATCGGGCCGGAGTCGGAGCGGCGCTCGGCCTCACAGACGACGCTGATGACCGACAACTCGTCGCCGCAGCGTACCGGCGGTGGGGGACCGATTTCCTGGATCGCCTGATCGGCGACGTGGCTGTGGCCGTGTGGGACGGTCGCGCCCGATGTCTGGTCCTGGCCCGTGACCCCCTGGCGATCCGCCCGC
Organism: Acidimicrobiia bacterium; assembly: GCA_041609395.1. Classification (GTDB taxonomy): domain Bacteria; phylum Actinomycetota; class Acidimicrobiia; order Spongiisociales; family JAOTWH01; genus JBFIQU01. Next base: position 4,384 of record JBFIQU010000017.1, read on the forward strand.
TGTACTTCCACCACGATCGGCATACCGTGACGCTCGCCAGCGAGGTCTCCCAAATCGCAGCTCGCCCCGGTTTCCGGCGAACGGTCGACGAGGTGGCGGTGGCCTCGTACCTGGCGGCCCGAACACCTCCCGGCGGCCGCACCTTCTACCAGGGCGTTCGCACGGTCGAGCCGGGAGAGGTCGTGACGATCTCTGCCAACGGGATCAGCTCCGCACGCCCGTGGGGGCCGCGCTTCGAGCCGCCCGGCAATGGCCAAGACCACGTCGTCGACCTGTTCCAAGAGCTGCTGACCGACGCCGTGCGTTGCCGGCGAAGTGTGGCATCTCGGCCGGGCCTGATGCTCAGCGGCGGGCTGGACTCGAGCCTCATCGCCGCAGCCGATCATGCCGGTCGAGAGCCTGGGATGGCCGCGCTACGGGCATACACGTGGGCATTGCCCGGACGTGACGACGAGCGGCCGAGAAGCCGGCTCGTCGCGCAGGCGATGGGGCTCGAGCTCACCGAGGTCCCGGTCGACGGTCCTCTCCCGCTGGCAGGCTATCCCGACCATGGGCCACACCACGACGACCCCTTTACGTGGCCGTATCAGCCGCTCATCGACCGAACACTCGAGTACGCCGCTTCCGATGAGGTCGATCTTCTGATGACCGGTGATCGCGGGGACGAAACGGTCGGCGATTGGATATTCGACGACCTCGGCCTCCTCGGGAGCGGTCGGGTGCTCGCCGTGTTCGCAGATCTCCTGGCTCGGCGGCGGTCCACCGGCCGCCCCCTCGTCGAGATCGTCATGAACCAGATCGTGCGGCCGGCATTGCGTCCTCACCGCCGGACGCCTTCTCCCAGCGAGCCGCCTCCCTGGATGAGCCCGGATCTACGGTCCCTGTTGGAACCTGTCGAATTCGCCGTTCCTGGCCGCGTGCAAGGTCCCCGCCGGGCACGCTACGAAAGGATCGTGCAAGGGCCGGGAAGTCAGATCGCGCTCGCAGCGGAGCGCTCGTTCGCGCGCCTCGGCCTCGCCTATGCAGAGCCGTGGAGCGACAGGCGAATCACCGAGTTCGTGGTGTCACTCCCACAATGGCGTGTCCAGACGCGGTCCAGGCCGAAAGCTCTTGCTGCCCAGGTCCTGGCCCGTATCGGGGCCGGCTCGCCGGACCCTCCCCGCACGAAGATCGAGCCCACCACCTCGTTCGCTGAGGGACTGTCGAGTGCAGAGAGCACCGTGCGTGACCTTCTCTGCGGTTCAGAAGCGCAGGCGCGCGGATACTTCAGCGCTGCGAGCGTGCGGGCCGGTTACGAGGCGTTCCTCGCCGGGCGACCTCCCGAAGCCGACTTCTGGCGTCCCTTGACACTCGAAATGTGGCTTCGCCACCACTGGTGATCGACGAGGTTCCGACATGAGCGGCCTGTGCGGCATGGTGACCTTCCGGGGAAGTCCCATCGAACATGTCTATCTGGAGAAGCTCGCCAGTGCGGCGCCGCATCGCGGCACCGCGACGACATGGGCGCACGAAGATGCAGGCTTGGCCGTGCTTGGCGCCGGCGCTGACGGCGCGCTCCGCAGCGATTCGGGACTCGTCGCCGCCGTCCACGCCCGGTTCGACAACGGCGCCGCAGTGGCGGCAGAGGTGGAGCGCGGCGGTCGGGGGGTGCCTCCCGACGTCCGACCGGCCGATCTACTCATCGCCGCCTATCAGTCTTGGGGAACCGACTGCGTCCGCCGCTTCGTGGGTGACTTCGCACTGGTGATTTGGGATTCTCGCCGGCGCCAGCTGCTCGCCTGGCGGGACCCCATGGGCATGCGGCCGCTCTACTACCGCCACAACGGAAGCGGTGTGGCCTTTGCGTCGGAGGTCGCCCAGCTGCTGGCGCTGCCGGATCAATCCGTGCGTATCCGAGAGCGGGCCGTGTTGAACTATCTCGCCGGCCGGTTCGGCGAGCTCGACTCGACTTTCTACCAGGGCATCCATTCGGTCCCCCCGGGATGCGTCTTGATCGCCGACAGCACTGGTACGCGCGTGCGACGCTTCTGGGACGTCGATCCGGCGTATGTGCTGCCCGACCTCGGTGAGGACGTCTTCGCCGAGATGTTTCGGGAGGTTTTCACGGAGGCCGTGCGGTGCCGGGTGGCTGGAAGACAGCTCGGCATACTCCTCAGTGGTGGCATGGACTCCGGATCGATCGCTTCGGTGGCGGGGACACGGCCGGCACCGGGGACTCGACTCCATGCGTACTCGTTCGCGTTCGAGGAGCTCAGCGAGTGCGACGAGCGGCGCGTGAGCAGGATCCTGGTCGAGGCCTTCGGCCTGCCCTCCACCGAGATCCCTGCCGACGCCCGGTGGCCATTGAGCCGCTACCCAGAGCATGGCCCCCATCGTGACGAACCGTTCATCGGCGTCTTCCAACCGCTGCTGGACGAGGCCCTGGCTCGGGCGGCGGCCGATGGCATGGAGGCGATGATCTCCGGAGATCGGGGTGATCTCGTCGTGGGCGACGAGGTGTACGACGAGCTCGGCTTGGCCAGGGCAGGCCATCTCGGCTCCGTGCTCGGGGCGCTACGCGCTCGCAGTGGCGCGACCGGGCGTTCCATGCCTCGAGTCGCTCTGGACCGGCTTGGACGCCCGCTGCTCGTGTCACGATGGCCGGGCGACCGACTCGCCTGGCTGCGGCGCTGGCTGCAGGCGAGGCTCATCCGTGCTACGCCCTCTCCGCCGCCGTGGCTCGCCACTCCGCTGCCAGGCCCACATCGAGCCGAGGAGATGTCCGATTGGCGAGCGGCGCCACTCCTGCGGGGCGCAGCCCGGCAACGTCGCCACGAATTGATCTTCGCGCCCATGCACCATCGCGGCGTGCTGTGGTCGGAGCGCACCAACGCCCGCCATGGCGTTGGGTTCGTCGATCCGTGGAGCGATCGTCGCCTCGCCGAGCTGATCCTGGCAATGCCGCAGTACCGGGTCCAGGCCTGGGATCAGCCCAAGTCCCTCTTGCGGGCGGCGATGGACGGCGTCATGCCCGACGCTGCGCTCCGCCGCGCCACAAAGGTCGATCCTGGCCCGTTCTACGAACTTGCACTTCGCGACAAGGCACGCGCGACGATCGACCATCTGCTGACCGATTCGCGGGCGGCGGCCGCAGGTTGGGTCGACGGTCCACGCCTGCGGAACGCCTACGAGGGCTTCCTCGCCGGGGAGGCCCTGCGACCGGAGTTCTGGTGGGCACTCTCACTCGAGATGTGGTTACGGGCGCATTTCGACTAGAGGCTGTATTGCGAGGGCATGCTCGAGGTGCTATCTTCTTCCACGAATCGGACCAAGGACTGCGACTGCCAGGAGGCGCGATGGACCGGAAGCCATACATGCGGCCGGAACTCATTGAGTGGGGGACGGTTACACAGCTCACCGCAACCGGGTTGACCAACCCCGGGAATGACATGAAGTCGGGCAGCAGGACGTCGGTCGGCAAGTAGCTCTCGGTCATTCAAAGGATCGAACGCGCGTCAAACGGCGGCGCGCGTTCGTCTTGCCTCGGCTCACTTGGATGTGATCGCCCGGTCGAGCCGCCGAGTCTTCCTCGTACCGCCGCGTCGCGACCTGCCCGGTCGACTGGGTGGTGACCCTCGATCGCGCACGGAGGCGTTGGCGCGAGCGATCGCCACCGATCCCATCCTCGCCGATTCGGGAGCGACGCTGATCGTAGGGTCGGGACCCGATCCTCATATCGCCATACTCGGTTCGTTCGACGCGTCCGTTGCGGCCCGGATCGAAGCACTTCCCGACCACCTGGATCACGTACTCCCGTCGCTGCGCTACGTGGACTACCGGGATGTGGAGCGGGATGTGGAACATCTGGCCGCCAAGCTCCGTCAACGGCTCGGGGCTCTCGAGGACCATCGGTTTCGGGCTATCCCGCGCGGTGGTCTGATCGTTCTGGGCATGCTCGCATACGCGCTGGACCTCGATGCCTCACAGCTTTCCGACGCCGACGACGACCGCCCGCTGGTGCTCGTCGACGACGTAGCTCTGACCGGCGCCCGACTGCGCCGGTTTCTCGTCGAGTCAGGGTCGAAGCCGTTCGCCTTCGCCCATCTGTATTCCCACCCCGATCTTCGCGCTGCGATCGAAACCGCCGAATCCACGCTTGCCGTGGCGGCTGCCGACCTGGTCGATCGCGCGCCGGAACGGCTCGGTGGCCGGTACGAAGCCTGGCGAGCCGCGTGGCGGGCGCGATCGGATGAGGACTACTGGGTTGGGCTGGTGGATCAGCTGTGCTTCCCTTGGGCGGAGCCCGACATCTCCTGGTGGAACGATGTGGGCAAACGGGTCGAGCCGGGGTGGCGGCTGCTGCCTCCGGAGCTCGTGCTCAAGACCCGGCATGGCGCCGCCCACACGGCGGACGTGCAGATCATGGAGCGAGGCACGGGCCACGTTCGCCCGACCGAGAGGGCCCTCGCAGCCGACCTGGGCGATGAGGTCGTGCTGGTGGACGTGGTAGGGCACGGCAATCTGGCGTTGAGCGGATCGTGGGCCGCGATGTGGCGTGCACTGGTGGCAACCGGTGACCTGGCGGCGGCGGCGGACTCCGTCGCCGAGGAATACGACGCCGGGTCGGAGCAGGTCTTGGAAGATCTCCACCGACTGGTCGACCTGCTACGCGGGCAGGAACTCTTGGAAGTGACCGCCGAGTCATCGTGACGGGAGTTGTACGTCGGATCTACGGTGTCGGCCTTGCGACTGCCATGGATTTCGCCAATCGGGTTCCGTCGAGCGGGCAGCCCGCCGACGTGCAATTCTCGATCGTCGACCGGCTACCGGTTGAGGTCGATTGGCAGGCGCCCCCGGCGTACACGAGTCCGATACTTCTCGACTCCGGCGTTCCGTACTTCACTCTTCACATGGCGGAACCCTTCGTGGTTCTCCGTTTCACGGAGGTGTCGGATTTCGCAGTGGGGCCGCGACAGATCTGGGCCGTCGAGCACGATCCCGATTACGGCTTCACCACGGAAATCCATTTGCTGGGAACCGTGCTGGCCGTTTGGCTGGAGCGAGCGGGCCGGCCTGCCCTGCATGCCTCGGCAGTGGTGGTCGACGGCGCAGCGATGGGATTTATGTCGGGCAACCGCGGGGGAAAGACGTCGGTGGCGGCGGCCCTGATGGAGCGCGGGCATCGCTTGCTCACCGACGACATCCTCGCCATCGACGTCGAGTCCCCCGGTGTGACGGCTCAGCCGGGCTATCCCCAGATGCGCATGTGGCCTCAAGAAGCCGAGCGATTCATCGGAGGTGTCGAGTCTCTACCGCTGGCCAACCCTGCCTACGACAAGCGGCGCATCCCGGTGGGCGATGACGGGATCGGCGCGTTCGATCCCGAGCCGCGCCCGCTCGCCGTTCTCTACCGCCTGGTGCGCCGACCGGCGTGGTCCGAAGGGCGAGTTGCGATCTCTGCACTGAGCGGATCCACCGCCGTCATGGAGCTCCTCGAGCAGTCGTTCACCGCGGACTTCGCGGACCGTCTCGGGCTCCGAGCCGAGCGGCTGGCGACGTTCGCGTCGGTTGTGCGAGCAGTGCCGGTGCGGCGGGTCGAGTACGCCGCCGGACCCCAGCGAGTGAACGAGGTTTGCGACGCCATCCTCCACGACGCCGGTCGGCTGTGACGGCGGTCGAGGCGCCATTGCGGTCCCGGCTGTGCCGCTGGGGAGTCCTTGAACGATCACGGTCGGGTGTCGAGCCCGGCCCCGCTCCCTCCGGCCGTCCCCGCTCGTGTGTGGCGCTCGACGAACGCTGCTATCTGGCGTAGCGACCGGAAATCGTCCAAATCGACGGTGTTCAGGTCGACGTGGACGTTGAAGAGCTGCTCGACCGCGAACAGCAACTCGACGAACCGTAGCGAGTCGAGGAGTCCGGTCTCGATGAGCTCTGCGTCCGCATCTCGGACGGCAACGTGGAGCCGATCCTCGAAGGCCTGGTGGAGTCGGCGCAGGACGTCGTCAGGCATCGGCCTTCGTGAACAGCTCACGCAGCGCTCTTCGGTCGATCTTGCCGTTGGTGTTTCTCGGCAGGGACTCCAGAGATTGCCAACGACTGGGCAACATGTAGCCCGGTAGCGAGCGGGCCAGCTCGCGACGAAGTTCAGCAGGTTCGAGGACGTCGCGGACCGGCACATACGCGCAGCAGATTGACTTTCCTCCGAAGCGAAGGTCGGGGACGGCGACGACGACTCCCTCTCGTACCAGACCTACGCCGGACAGAGCGTTCTCGATCTCGCCGAGTTCGATGCGGTATCCGCGGCTCTTCACCTGGGCGTCTTCGCGACCCAGGAAATGGACCTCGCCGTCGGGGCCCTCACTGGCCATGTCGCCCGTGCGGTACATCCGAGCGCCGGGATCTCCTGAATACGGGTCCGGCAGGAACGCCGACGCAGTGCCGATCGGATCGTTCAGATAAGCGCGACTGAGCCCAATCCCTCCGATGAAGAGATGGCCGGGCTCGCCAGGGGCCACCGGGTCGAGGCGCTCGTCGAGCATCAGCAGCCGCTCTCCCGGACAGGCCGTCCCGATGGGGACGTCTGCGTCGGCGGCAGGCGGCTCTGCGACTTCGTAGTAGCTGCTTGCGATGGTCGCTTCGGTCGGTCCGTACAGGTTCGTGAACCGTACGCCCGGCAGGTGCTCCATCCAGTACGCCAGCGCCGCGGTCGGAAACACCTCGCCACACCAGTGGAGTGCACGGAGATCGGGCAGCGTGGTGTCACGGAGCGCGTCGGTGTTGGCCATGTAGGTCAAGATCGACGGCACCGAGAACCACTGTGTGATGCGCTGCTCCTGCATGAAGTCCCTCAGCCGGTGGGGGATCAGGTTCAGCGTGGGAGGCACGAGGGCAAGCTGCGCTCCCGCCGACAAGGCGCCGAACACGTCGTAGACGGACAGGTCGAAGTGGAGTGGCGAGTGTCCGGAAAGGCGGTCCTCAGGGGTGACGTCGAAGTACTTCGTTGCCCACCGGGTGAACTCGATGACGCTCTCGTGCGAGACCACCACCCCCTTCGGTTTCCCCGTGGAGCCCGAGGTGAACATGATGTAGGCGGCGTCGGCAGGCCGGCATGCGACGGCGGGGGGCGCAGTATGAGGTTCCGTGGGATTCGAAAGGTCGAGCGCTCCGCACAGCTCGGCGTCGGGCATGTCGTCCACGAATCCGAGGGGTGGAGAGGTCCATGACGGCTCCTTGACGAGCTCGGCGAGTTGCGGGGCGCCCGACGAGACCGTCAACACGAGGCGCGGCCGGCAGGTCCGGACGATCTCCGCCACGCGAGCGGGAGGGCTGGCCGTATCGAGGGGAACGTACGCAGCCCCGCTCCTCAGCACTGCGAGGATCGCCACGATGGCCGAGCTCGACTTGGGGATCAGGATGCAGACCGTCTCACCTCGACGGCAACCGTGCGCTACGAGCTGTTTGGCCAAACGGCGGGACGCCGTCTCCAGCTCCGCGTACGAGAGCGGAGCCTCCCGCTGCGAAAGGGCGAGTGAATCGGGCCATCTCTCGGCTGCATCGGAGACGAGTTCGTGCAGGAGCATCAGCCGTCGGTCGCCACCCGCGCTGACAACTCGAACGCCGTCCGGGTGTGGTGCAGCTCGTCGGGATCGGGAGGGATGTCGAGGATGAAGGTCGAATATCCGAGCTCAAGGTACTTCGCCAATTCGGCGGCCACCCGCTCGTAGGATCCGACGAGGTAGGGGCAGAACGTCTTGTAATTCTGGAAGGGAAACAGCCAATAGGGGCTCGACTCGCCGGGTTCCATCTCGGCCAAGTCGCGGTGCCAGGACGAGTCGGACACCTTGGTTGCCAGCTGATGCATGAGCTGACCCTTCCGATCGCCCGGAAACCGCGCCGTGGCGACCCGCCACGCGTCGTCCTCGTCGTCCCGGGCGATGACGCCAACCCGGATCCCCCCTTTCAGACCGTTGAGGTGATGGACCCCGAGATCGTCCTGGGCTGGTTTCGGATATTGGATGGCAGTCGCTCCGAGTTCGACGGCGGCGGCGAGGCCCGCCTCGGAGGATCCGGACACGAAGACCTCGGGGAGTAGATCGGGTGGTAGGTCTGGTTGGAGGCGAAGGTTCCGGACCCGGTAGTACCTGCCGTCGTGACTCACCGGCCCATCGTTGGCGAGCAGGCGCATGGCAATACTCGTGTACTCGACCAGCCGCGTGTAGCGGTCGTCGTGAGCACTTGGGTCGTCCAGCGCCTCCAAATCGTTCCGAAATCCCCCTGCGACCATGTTGAGCACCACGCCCCGGTCATAGAGGAGTGCGAGGGAAGCCACCATCTTCGCCATCGAATAGGGGTGCATGTAGACCGGCTGGACAGCAACGAGAGGCGCCAACTTCTCAGTGGCCTGGATGGACAGCGCCGCCACCAACCAAGGGTCGACCAGCCGATTGTCCGTGTAGATGAGCATGCCCTCGCACCCGGCGTCCTCGGACCACCGAGCCACGTCGACAGCCCTCTGGCGAAACGCCGAGGCATCCCCCCTCGCCGACTCCGGACACGTCGAAAACAGCCGATACCCCCCGAGAGCCTCCACCCTCAAACCTCCCAAACGGTCCGATTCTTAGCCAATGGTAACGTAGCGTGGTGACCCCGCGTTCCCGCCAGGTCCGTCGGCCCGTGACCCGCATCCGGCCCTGTCGACTGGAGGATGCCGAGGCGGTGGGCGACCTGCACCGACGAGTCTTCCGGGACGCCGGTCCCCAACCTCTGCACGGCGCGGCAGACCCCGCCACGTACTACCGGACGCTGCTCTTCGAGAACCCTTGGGTGGACGAAGAGCTGCCGTCGCTCGCCCTGACAGATGCGGATGATGTGATCGTCGGGCTGCTCGGCGTCATGCCGCGGCCTATGCGCTTCCGAGGAACCCCCATCCGCTGTGCCGTGAGCACTGCGTTGATGATCGACCCGACGCTGCACGATCCGGGTGCTGCGTTGCGCTTGCTGAAGGCCTTCATCGACGGTGCGCAGGATCTCTCGTGGACCGATGGAGCCACCGATACCACGGCCAAGCTGTGGAAAGCGGTGGGCGGCAGCATCGTACCGGCGCTCAGCGTGAAGTGGGCGCGCGTGTTCAAGCCGAGCAGATTGGCGTTGATGCATCGGACATCGACCGGCTCCTCCGTGGCCCGGAGGGTGGCGTCCGCTGCATGCCGGCCACTCGACGCAGCAGTGGCCCGACTCTCACCCTTCCGCGTGGATGCCTCGGGACTGGAGACCCGCCCACTCGCCCTCGGCGAACTCACCGAGTGGATCGGCAAGATCGGCGCGAGTAAGCAGCTTTGCCCGAGCTACGACGAGGAGACGATCGGCTGGCTGATGGACTTTCTCTTGCGGTACCGCCATCGCGGCGAGTTGATGGCGGAGGCGATCATGCGCCCCGGGGGCCGGGTTGCCGGATGGAGCATCCGCTATTCGAATCCGGGCCGCATCGACGAGTTGCTCCAGCTCGGCGTGCTGGCCGGTACGGCCGAAGAAGTGCTGAAGGCCGTTTTCGAGAGCGCGTCTCGTCGAGGTGCGGCCGCTATCCAGGGTCGCGTGGAAGCCTGGTACCTATCTGAGCTGTGGAACCTGCACTGCTTCGGCAAGAGGGGTTCATGGGCGTTGCTGCACTCGAAGTCGCCAGAAATCAGCCACGCCGTCCTTTCGGGGGAGGCTTTCCTGTCCGAGCTCGATGGCGAGCTGTGGATGCCCTACCGACGCGAGTCGGCAGTTGCGGGCGACCTCGTCGCAGAACACGACCGGGTGGTCGCCCGTCGGCGATCGTCAACCATCGGTGGGGGCGGGGGAGCCGAAGCCGACCCGGACACACAGCCCGGCTGAGCCGAAACGCCGATGGGGCGCCGCGCTCCGGGCGATCGAGAGATCGTTAGGGCGGCGGAGGTAAGCGAAGCGCAACGAGCCCGTGGTCACGAGAATTGAATTGTGCCGCGCTATCGCGTAGGGTCCCGCCCCAGCCGTGAGGGTCGCCACCCGGCGGCAGCGCGGAGCTGAACGGCGCGTGGGTCCCTCAGGAGGCACTAGGTGCCCGCTCCGTTCGGCCTTCGGATCGGCGGCGGACCCAGCTGCGCATGCGGCCCCGGATCCAAGCACATTCGATCGCGTAGGTGAGACCGGCACGGCCTGCCGGTCTTCGGTGTGTAACTGCATCCTGGTGATTCGTCGCCGGGGCGCACATGACCTACTCAAGTCGGAGTTGCGCGCAGGCCGATGTGGGAATCGAAGAGGACACGTTTGGAGGAGACCGTCTGATGCGTCGGTGGCCGTTGACCGTCGTTTTGGCCATGTTCATGGCCCTGCTGGCTCGCGCTCCTGCAGCACCTGACGTGGCGCTGGCCAGCTCGTCGGACGCATGCGTGGAAGTCTGCGACACCGTCGTGTTCGTGGACGGGCAGGCACGCTTCTACGTCTACGGCGAGGTGACCGCGTCCGCCACGCTTGGGAACTTCCTATTCGGCGACCCCGGGGATGTGGCGCTCTTCGGTGATTGGGATTGCGACGGTCACGCCACTCCGGGGATGTACCGTCCGACGGACGGTTTCGTATACCTCCGCAACTCGACATCCACCGGCGTGGCCGACGTGGCCTTCTTCTTCGGCGACCCGTCGGATACGCCGCTGGTCGGGGACTTCGACGGGGATGGGTGCGACACACTCGGGGTCTACCGCGCCTCCGAGGGGCGGGTCTATATCAAGAACTCACTCGGCACCGGATCCGGCGACTCTGCGTTCTTCTTCGGCAACCCGGGTGACAAGCCATTCGTCGGGGACTTCGACGGCGACGGCGTGGACACGATCGGCCTCCACCGGGAGTCCACGGGCCTGGTGTACTTCCGGAACTCGAACACCGCCGGTCCCGTACACGATTCGTTCTACTTCGGGGATCCGGGAGATCAGCTGCTCGCCGGAGATTGGGACGGCGACGGCATGGCCACCGTCGCGGTCTACCGACCGGGTGAGAACATCCTCTACACGAAGAACTCGAACGAGCCCGGGCTCGCCGATGCGGAGTTGCCGGTCCTCAGCGGCTTTCAGACCGCTCTCGTGATGGACCGTACCCCGTACCCTCCTGACGCCTGCGAGTCGGCGGCCGGCAGCTGCCCGGATCCGGCAACGCCCACGACGACGACAACTGCGCCCACACCCCCCACTACGCAAGCGCCGCCGCACGGCTCCACCACGACTTCGACGTCGGTGCCGCCTGCGACGACTTCTACGACGTCGACGTCGGTGCCGCCTGCGACGACTTCTACGACGTCGACGTCGGTGCCGCCGACCACGACTTCGACGACGGTGCCGCCGGTGCCGCCGGGGGTGGATGTGGAGGTGTTCCCGGGTGATGATGTGAACGCGGTGCTGGCGTCGCATCCGGAGGGGACGACGTTCCTGTTGCGGGCTGGGGTGTATGAGCGGGTGACGTTGATGCCGCGGTCGGGTCAGACGATCCTGGGGGAGCCGGGTGCGGTGTTGGATGGTGAGGGGGTCACCGCGGACGGGGTGGGGCAGGCGGCGGCCGACGACATCACGATCCGGGGCGTGGCGATCCGTAACTACACGGACAAGTGCATCGATTGGGGGGCCAAGGGCTACGGGCGGAACTGGATTGTGGAGGACTCGGACCTGAGCTACTGCGAC
>JBFIQU010000018.1:0-15804 GCA_041609395.1 Acidimicrobiia bacterium
AAACGGAGATCCGTCCGATGCGGTGCGCGACGCAGCTGATCGGCTCGACGCGGCCGCCGACCGTGTCGCGGCGCAGGGCGATCGCACTGATGCGCAAGCCGCCGTCCGCGATGCCCAGCAGAATCTCGCGGACCAGCAGGCCCAGAACCAGGGGAACAATCCGGGTCAGGGGAACAATCCGGGTCAGGGGAACAATCCGGGTCAGGGGAACAATCCGGGTCAGGGCAACAATCCGGGTCAGGGGAACGTGCCCGGCGGCAACGTGCCCGGCGGCGGCGGCAACGCCCAGAACCCGGTCCCGGGCGGGCGCGGCTCCGGCCAGCAGTTCGTCGGTGACGACGATCCGCTCGCCGACCCCACCCGGGATACGATCTTCGATCCGATAGCCGGCAACCGTGGCGACGAGGTCAAGGTGGATCTCGGAAGCGGATCGGACCCCGGAGAGATCGAGGGAAAGGTGCGCGGCGTCGGACAGAAAGACGTGCCGCTTCAGTCGTACGTGGATCGCCTCGCCGACTACCAGTCCCGGGCCATTTCGGCCCTCGACCGTATGACCGTACCCGCCAACGTGCGCGACGTCGTACAGTCCTACTTCACCTTGCTCGACCAATGAAAGGATTGACGATGACGGAGGTCGAGACCACTCGGTCCGCCGCAATGAGCCCGGACCGATTCGCTGCGACCGTGTCCGCCATCGAGGATGAGGTCGGCAAGGTCATCGTCGGCCAGCGCGATCTGGTTCGGGCCGTGGTCCTCGGGCTCCTCTGCGAGGGCCACGTACTTCTCGAGGGCGTCCCCGGTCTCGGCAAGACGATGCTGCTCTCGACACTGGGCAGGGTGCTCGATGTCGACTTCGGTCGTGTCCAGTTCACCCCGGACCTCATGCCCGCCGACATCCTCGGCACCAATGTGCTCCTCGATGGGAAGTTCTCATTCCACCAGGGGCCGATTTTCGCCAACCTCGTTCTGGCCGATGAGGTGAACCGCGCCACCCCGAAGACGCAGTCGGCATTGCTGGAGGCCATGCAGGAGCGCCGCGTGACGCTCGGCGGATCCACGCACACCCTGCCGCGACCGTTCTTCGTCATGGCCACCCAGAACCCGATCGAGATGGAGGGGACGTATCCGCTTCCCGAAGCCCAGCTCGACCGGTTCATCTTCAAGGTGATCGTCCCATTCCCCAGCAGTGACGACATCGTCACCATCCTGCAACGAACGACGTCCGGGGCCGCGGCAACCGTCGACCCCGTCACCGGTGTCGCCGAACTCATGGCGATGGCGGAACTGGTCCGCGACGTTCCCGCCGCCACTCACGTTTTGCGGTATGCCGCCACCCTGGTCGAAGCGACCCATCCCGGAAGTGCGGCCGCCCCGGAGCGTGTCCGCCACTACGTCCGGTTCGGTTCGAGCCCGCGCGCCGCTCAGGCGCTGGTGCTGGGCGGCAAGGCCCGGGCGTTGCTGGACGGCCGCCTCAACCTGGCTGCGGAAGATGTACGCGCCGTGGCACCACTGGCCTTGCGGCACCGGCTGGTACTCGGATACGACGCCACCGCCGACGGCGTGGCCGCCGACGATCTCGTTGCAGACGTGATCGCCGCCCACCCGGAGCCACTTCCCGAGGCCTGATGCTTCTCGACTCCGAGCTCCGGGGCCGGCTCGACCGCCTGGCAGTGACCACGCGTCGTCGGGTCCGCGGCGTATGGGGCGGCGGCCATCGTTCGGTCAGGACCGGTGAGAGCCTCGACTTCGCCGACTACCGGGAGTACCAGCCCGGCGACGACTTCCGCCGCATCGACTACAACCTGTGGGCCCGGCTGGGCAGCGTGCTCATCCGGGTGTTCGAGGCAGAAGAAGAGGCCCCGGTCCGGGTTCTCGTGGACGCGTCCGCTTCCATGGAGTTCGCCGGCAAGTTCCAAACGGCACAGAAGATGGCCGCCGTCGTCAGCTACCTCAGTCTCGCCTCCGGCGAGCGGGTCCGGCTCGCCACCGTTCCGGGTCCCGATCGCCGCAGCCTCGTGGGACCGTGGGGACGGCATGTGGCCGCCTGGCCCCAGATGGAGGCGTGGCTCGAACAGTTGCAGCCCGCCGGTGGCACCGACCTCCCCGGCGCCGCTCGCCTCGTCATCGGATCGGGTTCCCTGCGGGGTCCGGCCGTCATGATCAGCGATCTGCTTGCCGCCGGATGGCAACGGTCCGTCGACCTCCTCGGGACCGGGGCCGGTGGGGTGGTCGTGCACGTTCTGGCGCCCCAGGAGCTGAACCCCGACCTGACGGGTGACCTGACGCTGCGCGACGTAGAGACCCGGGAGGAGCTCGCCGTTTCCATGGACGGCCGGGCCGTGTCCCGCTACCGGGAACGCCTCGATTCGTTCATTGCGGAGGCGCGGGCCCGGGCCCGGCGGGCGGGGATGGACTACGTCCTGGTTCCCGCGGGACCCAACGCCGCGGAGCCGGCGATCAAAGCGCTCATCGAGGCCGGAGCGGTCCGGTGAATTTCTTGGCCCCTGCCGCGTTCGCCGCGCTCGCACTGTCGATCCCGGTGCTCGTCCTGTACATGCTCAAGAGCCGGCGCCGCGTTCTCGAAGTACCGAGTATCCGGCTCTGGAGCGGGGAGGACCAGTTCGTCGCCTCGGCGATCCCGTGGCAGCGGCTCCGTATCACGAGTTTGCTCGTAGTTCAGCTGCTGGCCATCGCCGTGTTCGCCTTGCTGCTGGCCCGCCCCTTTTTCCGCCAGGAGACGCTGCTCGGGCCTCACACCGTGCTCGTCATCGACACGTCGGGATCCATGGCGATGGGGGATCGGTTCGAAGCGGCCCGCCGCTCGGCCTTCGATCTCGTCGCCGACGCCACCGACGAGAACCTGGTGTCGATCGTGACGGCAGGTCCCCAGCCACGAGTCCTGGCCGCGTTCTCGCGTGACCCCGCGGCGCTTCGGTCCGCAGTCGAGGGGATGGCCGTCACCGGAGGGAGCGACGACATGAACGGTGCGCTGCGGTTGGCGCGGGGCCTGGCGACCCCGGATCGTCCGACGTCGCTGCTGATCCTGAGCGACGGTGGGGTCACGGTCCCGATCGACGAGCCGGTTCGCGATGCACGGCATCTCGTGTTCGACGACACCGGATCCAACGTCGCCATCGCCGGCTTCGGCAGCAGCCCGGGGGAGGGCGACACGCGGCTGTTCGTCGAAGTCGTCAACCACGGCGAGCAACCGGCCGACGTCGATGTCGAGTTTCTCGTCGACGGCCTTCCCAGTCGGGTCGAAACGCTCCGCCTCGATCCGCTGAGTGCCGGGCGACGCGTCGTGCGGATCGATGCCGGTCCCGGTCAGGTGGTGACGGCGCGGCTGGTCCACGGCGGCGACGCGCTGCCGCTCGACGATGCTGCGTCGATCGTTCTCGAGGGCGGCGCCGGAATCGCCGTTTCCGTGCTGGGCGAAGGATCCGTGTTCCTGGAGGCGCTGCTGTCGTCGCTTCCCGGCGTCAGCCCGGCCGTCGGAGTGCCCCCCGACCTCGTCGTGATCGACGGTGCCTCGGCGGCGACCATCGATCGGCCGGCGTGGCTCATCGCACCGTCCAGCCCGCCTCCCGGCGTCACGTTCGCCGGACGAATCGAAAACCCGGTCGTGACATTTCAGCGGCCCGGCGAACCCATCCTCGACGGCCTCGACCTCTCCAACCTGGCCATCGCAGAGGCGCAGATCGTGGTCGCCGCGGAATGGCTGCCACTGGTTCGCGCCGGCGACGTGCCGCTCATCTTGCTCGGTGAGGTCTCCGGGCGCCGGGTGGCCTACTTCACCTTCGACATCGCCAGGTCGAACCTCCCCGTCGAGGTCACGTTCCCGATCCTGGGCCAGCGGATCATGGACTGGCTCGGTGGTGGCCGCGCGGCGGTGGCCGGTTCGGCCCCGGCCGGAACGCCGATCGACCTGGCTCCGCCGGCGGGCACCGTGCCCGAGGTCGTTCTTCCGGACGGGAGTGTGCAGCGCCTCGTCGAGGGCGCTCGCAGCTTCGCCGCCACGGGCACTCCGGGGCTGTACCGGGTGAACTACGTAGCCGCCGACGGCACTCGTTCTCCCGGTCCCACGGCCGTACGCCAATTCGTCGCCGCGGAAAGTGCCGGGCTCACCCGTCCGATCGGCACCGTCGCCCCGGATTTCGTGGTCGGGGACACGGGATCGCTGGAGCGGGAGTGGTTCCCCTGGATCATCGGGACGTTGCTGGCCGTCGTTGCGTTCGAGTGGTGGCTCGCCTACGGCCGACCCGTGCCGCGGCGCCGCGCGGTGGCGGCATGACGTTCCTGCGTCCGTGGTGGCTTCTCCTGCTGGTGCCGCTGCTTCCAACCGTCATCGTCATCGCCCGCTCCGGCCGGGCGGTGGTGTCGCCGCGGCAGAACGCGATCGCCACGTCGGTGCGAGTGCTGGGCGTGACGCTCCTGGTTGCAGCGCTGGCGCAGCCGGTCCTGACCGGTGCGACCGGCACGACGTCGGTGCTCTTCCTCCTCGATCGTTCCGCGTCCGTCGACGCCGCGGCGTTGCAGGAACAGGAGGCGTATCTCGCGGCGGCGCTGGCCGCTGCGGATCCCGAGGACCTGGCCGCGGTCGCGGTGTTCGGTCGCGACATCCGATTGGACGCGGCGCTGGCGGCAGGACGGGTGGCGACACCCATTCGCGCCACCGTCGACGGAACCTCGACCGACATATCCACGGCGCTGCGGGGCGCCGCTGCGGTCCTCCCGTCGGAGGGATCCCGCCGCATCGTCGTCATCACCGATGCGGTCGAGACCGCCGGCGACGCTCGCACCTCAGCCCGGGAGCTGTCCCGGCAGGGCATCGCCGTGGATGTGGTGGTGCTGCAGACCAGCCAGGGTTCGGATGCGCTGATCGAATCGGTCGGAGCTCCGGCCGTGGTTCGGGAAGGGGATGTGATCCCGGTCGGCGTCGTCGTATCGGCGACTCAGGCCGGTCCGGCCGAGCTGGTGCTCACGGCGGGAGGCGAACCGATCCGGCTCCAGGTCGACCTCCAGCCGGGGCGCAACGTGATCGAGGTCGACGTCCCTGCTGCGGGTTCCGGGGTGGTGCGAATCGGCGCCGAGGTCATCGCCGGATTCGATCGCAGGCCCGAGAACAATCGCGGCGAAGCACTCGTCAGGGTCCTGGGCCCGGCCCAGGTGGCGCTTGTCGAAGGTGTGCCCGGCGAAGCCGACGACCTGCGGCGCGCCCTCGAAGCCGGTGGTGTCGACGCCGATGTGCTCAGCGGTGTTCCCGGCGAGGACCGGCTCCTCGAGTACGACGCCGTGGTGTTGGTGAACGTCAGAGCACCCGAACCGGATGTCGCGGAAGCGCTTGCCTCGTACGTCGAGGAGCTGGGCCGGGGGCTCATCGTGATCGGCGGTGACCGTGCCTACGGTCTCGGCGACTACCACGACACGGCACTCGAAGCCGTGCTTCCGGTCAATTCGAATCCCGACGACCTCATCCGCCGCCAGCCGATTGCCCAGATCCTCGTGATCGACACGTCGGGATCGATGGCCGACTGCCACTGCGACGGTGTCAACGATCACGACCCCAGCCTCCAGGGAGGGATCAACAAGACAGACATTTCCCGGGCCGGGGCTGCGCTGGCGATCGGCGCACTCGAGGACACGGACCGCATCGGTGTCCTCGCCTTCACGTCCGGAACGTCGTGGGCGCTGCCGCTTGGGCTGAAGGGCTCGCAGGCCGACATTGCCGGTGCGCTCGGGTCGCTGAGCCCCGCCGGCGACACCGAGATCGGCAATGCGCTCCTCGTTGCTCTCGAGGAGCTGAAGGCGGCGCCTGAGGAGCTCAAACACATGGTGCTGTTCACCGACGGCTGGGGGGAGGAGTCGCGTCTCCTCGATATCGCCGGCCAGATCGCCGACTCCGGCATCACGCTGTCGGTCCTCGGTACCGGCGAAGGCACCGGTGACACCCTGCGCCGGATGGCCGGGATCGGCGGTGGCCGCTTCTATCGCGGGACGAACCTCGAGGCGATTCCGGAGATCTTCGTCGAGGAGACGCTGACGGCGGCTCGCTCCCTGGTTTCCGAGGGCAGCTTTCTCCCGGCGCTGGCGGCGCCGTCGCAGATCACCGCCGGGTTGACGGCCTCCCCGCCGCTGCGCGGGTACGTGCTGACGAGCCGTAAGCCGGCCGCCACGGTTGCGCTCGAGATCGGCCCTGGTGATCCGCTCCTGGCGGTGTGGCAGCGGGGGCTGGGCCGGGCGGCGGCGTGGACGTCGGACTCCACGGTGCGGTGGTCGGCGGACTGGGTGACCTGGGATGGATTCGTGGATTTCTGGGGCCGGATCGTGCGCGACGTGCTCCCTCCGGGCCGGGAGACCCCGCCCGAGGTGCGGCTGACCTCGAGCGGCATTTCGATCACGTTCGACGCCGGCGAGGTTCCGCTCGATGCGATCGGAACCGCTCAGGTTCGCACCCCGGGCGGGGGCATGGTCGTCGTGCCGCTGCAGCGAGTCGATGCCACCACGTTCACGGGTACGACCCCGCTGCGCGAACCCGGCGCCTACTGGGTTGCGGTTCGAGTCGAGATGCCGGGGACGGTCGTTGCCTCGGGATCGGGCGGTGTCGTCGCCGGCTACGCGGAGGAGTTCACCTTCGCCGACCCCGATCCGGCGCTGGCGCCCGATCTCGCCTCGATCACCGGCGGCCGGGTGTCCCCGGCGGCGGTGGCGGCGTTCGATCCGGCTCCGGTGCGCGGTGACGCGCAGCGCTCCATATGGCCGTTTCTGGCGGCACTGGCGCTCGGATTGTTCGTTCTCGACATCGCTCTGCGCCGGCTCGTCGTCGCCCGTGGCGATCTCGGACGCTGGAAAGAAGCGCTGACACCGGCCGCGAAAGAACCCGTTGCAGCCCTCGACACGAGTGAGCCCGTGGCGGATCAACCGGCGGACGAGGCCCGGCGGGAAGCGCTGCCCGAAGAGGAGACCCTGGGGCAGCTCCTCCGGCGCAAGAGAAAGTGACTCCTACCCCGACCTCGACTGTCGCCGCCAGTCTGAGTTGGAGTCGGGGTTCGGCTCACGGCTCGAGTGCAGTGCCCAGGATGATCGCATCGAGCGTGGCGCGCAGGAGACCGTCGGTCACCTCACCCGAGATCTTGCCGACGACCGTCCCGCTGCGGTCGATGAAATACGTCTCGGGGATGCCGAACACGCCGAATTCGATCGCCGCTTGCGACCCTTCGTCGTAGACGTACGTGTAGCCCCGTCCGAATTCGTCGAGAAACGCCGAACCCAGGCTGGGGCGATCCTGATACAGAGCCCCGATGAAGGTCACACCGAATGCCTCGTAATCCCGGGCCGCTCCGGTGAGGATCGGGTGTTCCGCCCGGCACGGCACGCACCACGACGCCCAGAAATTGAGCACGACGACGTCGCCGCGGGTTGCCCCCAGGCTCAGTGTTCCGGGCTGCTCCAGAAACGGAAAGCTCACGTCGGGTGCGGGCTCACCGATCAACGGCGACGCCGCCAGCGTCGGGTCATCGCCGAACCGGGAGGCGAACACGACGCCGAGCACGATCAGGCCGACGAAGACGGCGCCGACGGCCCAGATGACCCGCGAGCGCCCCGTTGGCACGTCGGGCGACGTCACGAGGCCGCCGCGGCTCGAAGTTCCTCGGCCGCAGTCCGCAGCTCGGGCGGGAGGCCCTCGGCGACCAGCAGGCGGTCGAGCAGGTCGACCGCTCCCGGCCCGTCGTCAAACGCGTCGTACCGGACGTTGGCGAGGAACCACAGTGCGAGCGGATAGTCCGGCACGACCTGGAGCGCCCGGTCGAGGTATTGCGCGCCCAGTTCCGCTTCGTTGCTGAGGTAGGTCATCCAGCCCACGTAGGACAGCGCCTCGGCGTTGGGCCCGTCCTCGAGCACGGTGAAGTAATGCTCGAGCGCCCTGGAGAACTCCCCGGCATCGACGTAGCGGCGTGCCAGCGCCAGGCGCATGGGCACGACGCCCGGATTGGCCGCAACCACGGCCTCGAGTTCCTCGTTCGTGACGGACGCCAGGTCCGGTCCTCCGCCCCGCAGCACGTCGGTTGCGATACCGCCGGTCGCGAACCCGCCCGGCGGCCGATCCTCCAGCGCAAAGGTCACCGCAGCCACGATGCCGGCGACCGCTACGGCGAAGACGACGAATCCGGCAATCACGCGCTGCCGCGACCGGCCGACCGCCGGAGGGGGTTCGGTGCGGGCTACCTCGAGAGCGGCACCGACTCGCCGTCGCTCCCGTCGGTAGACGTCGCGCAGCTTCTCCGCGGTGGGCTCGTCGAGCTCACCGGCGGCGACCTGGTTCTCCAGCTCGGCGAGGTCGAGCTCGGCCTGGCGCAGCAGTTCCTCGAGCCGCGACCGATCGGCCATCAGTCCGCTCCGTCGGGAACCCGGGGCCGGACCCGGGCCGCAACGGCGCCGACCCCGACGATGAGGAAGGCTGCGGGTACGGCCCACAAGATCAGGTTGCGTCCGCGTGGCGGGGGATCGAGGAGGATCTGCTCACCGTAGCGGGAGGCGTAGAGGGTCCGGATCTCGTCGTCGCTCCTGCCGTCGGCCACCAGCGCCGCGATCTCGGCCTTGATGTCGCGGGCGATCTGGGTCGTGGAGTCGGCCACCGATTCGGTCGGACACACCGGACATTTGATCTCGGCGGCGAGTGCTTCCACGCGATCGCCGGAGCGCCCGTCGCCGGCGGCGAGCCCGACGACGATCACCGCCAGCGCCGCCACGGTGATCATCCACCCCGTCCAGCGCCGTATCGACTCAGACACGAACCGCTTCTTCCGGCTCGGGGCGGATGGTTCGTTGTGGCCGGCGGACCAGCAGCGGCCAGAAACCACCGACCGCGGTGAGGATGGCGCCGACCCAGAGCAGCCACATCAGTGGATTGCGGAACACGTCGAGGGTGATCGCTCCGGCCTCGAGACGGACCAGGCTGAAGTAGAGGTCCTCGGTGAGTCCGGTGCGGACCGCAGGGGACGGGATGGCCTGGGTGGCGTTGGGATAGTCGTTGAGCGAAGGGCGGAGTTCGGCGAGCCGCCGGGCGCCGCGGGACAGTTCCAGTTCGGCGCCGAGTACGAACCGGTGCGGGTCGTTGCGGGCGAAGGGCGCCGAATACGTCACCGTGTAGCCGTCGAAGTCGACGGTGTCGCCCGGCTCCATCTGGAAGGTGTGCCGTACCGAAAAGGTGCCCGAGACGGCGATGGCGATGGCGACGAGGGCGACGCCGATGTGAGCGATCTGGCCGCCCCAGTACCCGGGATCGTTGCGAACCAGACGCCACGCAATGGCCGGGATCTCGCCCCGCCGGGACGAGGCGCGCTGCACGAGATCGAACAGGTGGCGGATGATCACTGCAATGACGAATGATCCGAGGACAACGGCAGCGACGACGTTGAGAGACCGCACGCCCCACAACACGGTCAACGCTCCGGCGACCAGGGCCAGGCGGATCGGTGTCCGCAGCCGTGGCCAGAGAACAGAGGGGCGTGCCACGCGATACGGCGTGACCGGCCCTATCCCCATCGCCAGCAGCAGCGCGAAGCCGAGGGGGACGGACAGCCGGTCGAACCAGGGCCGGCCCACCGATACCTGGTCTCCCGTGAATGCTTCGACGAGGATCGGGGCGAGCGTGCCGGTGAGCACCATCACTCCGAACAGGGTCAGCAACAGGTTGTTGGCCAGGAACACGCCTTCCCGGCTGGCCAGTGACTCCAGGCGCGGTGACGAGGCGACGACGTGGGCGCGCCAGGCGAACAAACCAAGCGAGGCGACCGTGATGACCCCCAGAAACGAGAGAAGCGCGGGCCCAACGGCCGATTGGGTGAAGCTGTGGACCGACGCGATCACACCGGATCGGGTGAGGAAGGTACCGAGGATCGTGAGCGTGAACGTGGCGATCACCAGCATCATGTTCCACGCCTGCAGCATCCCGCGGCGGCGCTGCACGATCGCCGAATGGATGAACGCCGTGCCGACCAGCCACGGGATCAACGAGGCGTTCTCGACCGGGTCCCACGCCCAATAACCGCCCCAGCCCAGCACCTGATACGACCACAGCGCGCCCATGGCGATCCCCAGCGTGAGGAACGACCACGCCACGAGACTCCAGCGCCGCGTTCGCTCCAGCCACATGGAACCCTGCATACCGCCGGCGAGGGCCGAGATCCCGAATGCAAACGGGACCGTGAACCCGACGAACCCGAGATAGAGCAGCGGGGGATGGACCGCCATGAGGAAGTTGTTCTGGAGGAGCGGGTTGGCGCCACGGCCGTCCAGCGGGGCGACGTCGAGGGTCGTGAACGGATTGGCCGCCGTCGCCATGAGTCCGAAAAAGAAGACGGCGACGATGCCCATGACCGCCATGGCTCCTGCCCCGAGTTTGTCGTCATCGGTGACCGTCCGGAACGCGACGTACGTGTACCCGGCGAGGACGAGACCCCACAGCACGATCGACCCTTCCAGCGCCGCCCACCCGGAGGCGATCGTGAACAGCAACGGGGTGTCGCGGGAGTTGTTGTTGGCGACGTATTCGATCGAGAAGTCGTTGACGACCAAGCCGAGTTCCAGCGCACCGAAGGCTACGGCGGCACCGCCCAACAAGACGAGTACCGGAAGGCGGAGGTGACCGCGCGCGGCGCCCGGCGACAGGAATTCACGAACCCCCTGCACCGCCACCACGACGGCAGCGGAGAGAGCGACAACGATGCCGGCAAAGCCCGCGAGGGCGATCACGAGCTGGCGTCGCCTCCGGTCGGCGTGTAGGTGCCGCCGTCCTCAGTGCGGTACTGCTCGTCGTGCTTGACGGCCATCGTGTCGGAGTGGAAGCGCGTCCCGTCGTAGCTGCCCTCGAGAACCACGCCGATTCCCTCCTGGAAGAGCTGAGCGGGAGCGCCGGCATGAACCACCGGGATCGAGGTGATCCCGTCTCCCACGACGAACTCGACGCGGTCGGGGAACTGCTGGACGCTGCCGCCGACCACCTCGCCTCCGAGCCGCATCCGGGTGCCGCTGGGAGCCTCCTGGACGACCTCGGTCGGCGTGCGGAAGTAGATCAGACTGTCGTTGAGCGAGTTGAACACCAGGAACCCGATGATCAGCAGGGCGAGACCCGCAGCCGGTATTACGAAGAACTTGTATCTCATTGCAGATCGGTGAGTTTGCGGCGGACCGATCGAGTGCGATAGGCCAGCCATCCGACGTACGCCCCCAGGATGCCGTACATGACGACGTACCCGAACGTCACCCAACCCCAATCAGCCATGGTCGTGGACCTCCTCGAGGCGGGGAGCGGTGATGCCCGATTCGGCGAGTTCGGTCTGTTCGGTGGCGAGCCATTCGTCGAGATCGGCTTCGAGGCGAGCCAGATCCATCCGGCGCACCACGAGGGCGATGTAGACCACGGTGAAGGCGACGACCGCCATCCACATCGCGGCCACGAACGGCGAATCCATCTGCAGGTCGAGGTCGGGCCGGACGATCGATGCCGGCTGGTGGAGGGTCCGCCACCAGACGACGGAGAAGTGAATCAGCGGAATCTGAACGATGCCGAGGATGCCGAAGATGGCCGCTCGCCGCGCTCTGACCTCCGGATCGATGATCGCCCGCCGCAGTGCCAGGTATCCGAGGTACACGAAGAACATCACGGCGGTGAGAACGAGCCGCGCGTCCCACGTCCACCACACCGACCAGGTCGGTTTCGCCCAGATCATGCCCATGGCGATTGCGGCGCCCGTGAAGAGGACACCGACTTCTGCGGAGGCGCCGGCAAGGTGATCCCAGCGTCGCTTGCGGGTACGGAGGTAGGCGACGCTGCCGATGAGCGTGACGACGAACGCGACGTAGGCAAGCCAGATCGAAGGAACGTGCACGAAGAGCATGCGTGCCAGGTCACCCTGGGTCTGTTCCGGCGGTACGAACAACGCCGCGCCGAGCGCGGTCAGCAGCGTGCCGACGGCAGCAACCTCGATCCAGCGCGTGTTCGTCATCGAGAAGTCTCCTGCAGCGGACGGGCGCTGAGCACTCCGATCACTGCCAATCCCAGGTCCATGGCGACCAACAACAACAGCCAGCCCAGGATACCTTCACCACGCCGCAAACCTTCAAGCGACTGGGTGGCGGCGAGCAACAGGGGCACGGCCAGCGGCACGACGAGGAGCGGGACGAGGCTGTTGCGTGCCCCGAGGCCACCGGTTATCGCTCCGGCGAGGGTCCCGAGGAGTGCCAGGCCGGTGACGACGAGGGGGATCAGTGCTGCCAGCCAGCCCCATCCAGATGGGCTGGGGTCGTAGAGGGCGGCGGCTACCGGTCCGAGCACGAGAGCGAAAACGAGCAGCAGAAGCCCGGTGGCGGCGGCCTGTCCGGTGAAACGGGCCGCCGGATCGACGCCGAGCAGTGCCTGCATGTCCCGTTGCGGCCGCCCGTCGAGGCTGCTCTGGCGGAGCGCTACCAGCACGCCGAACAGCAGGACGACCATCCAGTACATGCCGGGTCCGATTCGTTCGAGCAGTGGCGTGTCGACTCCGACGGCGAGGGGAGTCAGCAGCAGCGCCACCGCTCCGAATGGAACGATCACGAACAGGACCTCGCCCGTCCGGAGCTCGGCGCGCAGGTCCTTCCGCGCTACGGCCGATGCGTGCGACCAGAACGTGCTCATGAAGGCGGTCCCGGATCATCGTGAAGGCTGCCCCCATCGAGAACCACTGATCGATCAACGAGATCACCGATGCGGGAAGGATCGTGGCTCACGAGCACGGCGGCGCCGTTACGGTTGCGGACCGCTTTGACGAGTCCGGATACGAGGTCGGCGGCCTGGGGATCGAGGCCGGCGTGGGCCTCGTCGAGGAGCAGCAGGTCGGGTTCGGTGAGAAGGAGGCGGGCGAACTCGCCGCGGCGCTGCATGCCGTGGCTGCACTGCAGTGCCCTCCGGTGGCGGCTTCGACCTAGCCCAACCATGTCGAGCACTTCGGCGACGCGCTCGGGGCTCTTGCCGGCAACACGGGCTGCAAACTCGATGTTCTCGCCCAACGTCAGATCGGGGTAGAGGCCGGGTTCGTGTCCGACGAGACCGATCCGGGACCGGATGGTCATCCGGGCCGGGGTGCGGAGGTCGGCCCCGAGCACCGTGCCGCCGCCGGACACCGGGGGCAGCAGGGTGGCGATCAGGCGCAGCAGCGTGGTCTTGCCCGAGCCGTTTCCTCCGTGCAGACCGATCACTTCGCCGGGCCCGACTTCGAGATCGAGGTCGCGCAGGATCGGGGTGTCGCCGATCCGGGCACCGATGCGGCGCAATGCGATGACGGGTGAACCAGGGAGCATGCTGGGAGTGTAGGGAGACCGTACCGGTTCCGGACCTGAGGCCCTACCGGGACACGAGCATAGGGGGCAGAGTGAAGCCGAGCTCCGGATAGCGCGATGCGGAGACGGCGAGGAGGTCGTCATGAAATACCGGCTGGAGCGCACGAAAGACGGCCGGTGGGCAATCGACGTCTGGAAGCGGGGTCACGCCTTGCTCAGCGATGCGCTGCTCAACAAGGGGACCGCCTTCACCGCCGAGGAACGGGACCTGTTCGAACTGGACGGACTACTCCCCAATCAGATCACCGACTCGGTCCGTCAACTGGAACGCGCCGACGGTCACATCCGAGCCAAGGGCGACAATCCGCTGGAAAAGTACATCGGGATGGCTTCTCTGCAGGACCGCAACGAGACGCTCTTCTATCAGGTCCTGGCGTCGAGCCTGGACGAGCTCGTGCCGATCGTGTACACCCCGACGGTGGGCAGGGCGGCGCAGCGCTTTTCCCACATCTTCCGGCGGGGACGGGGCATCTGGATCACACCGGATCACAAAGGGCGCATCTTCGACGTGCTGGGCCATGTCCGGAGCGAAGAGATCCGTCTCATCGTCGTGACCGACAACGAGCGAATCCTCGGCCTGGGCGACCAGGGGGCCGGGGGCATGGTGATTCCCATCGGAAAACTGGCGCTCTATACCGTGGCCGCCGGCATCCATCCTGCCTACACGCTGCCGGTCAGCCTCGATGTGGGAACGGACAACAAGGACCTGCTCGCCGACGAGAACTACGTCGGGTGGCGCCGCCCCCGTTTGCGCGGTGCCGCGTACGACGAACTCGTGGAGGAGTTCGTCGATGCCATCCAGCGGCGGTTCCCGGGCGTGGTTCTGCAGTGGGAGGACTTCAAGAAGGCCAACGCGTTCCGTCTGCTCGATCGGTATCGCACCCGGCTGCCCTCGTTCAACGACGACATTCAGGGCACGGCGGCGGTGGTGGTGGCCGGCATTCTTGCGGCGGGACGGGCAACGGGCACCAAGCTGGCCGACGAACGGGTTCTGCTCGTCGGCGCCGGCGCGGCCGGAGTCGGCATTGCACGCCAGCTGCGGCATGCGCTCGTGAAGGGCGGCCTGTCGGAACAGGCGCTATGCCCGGCGCTGGCGCTGCTCGATACCCGGGGGCTGGTCGTCGAAGAGCGGCTCGATCTCGGCGACTTCAAGAGGGACGTGGCCTGGCCCCGTGGGTTGGCGGCGCGCTACGGGCTCAGCGGAAACGTTCCGCTGCCCGCCGTCGTCGAGCAGCTGCGGCCGACCGTGCTGATCGGAACGTCGGGCACTCCCGGCCTCTTCGACGAGGCGGTGATTCGCACGATGGCGGCGCATGTCGAACGGCCCGTGGTCATGGCGCTGTCGAATCCGACCGACAACAGTGAGGCGCAGCCCGACGACATCGTCGACTGGACCGATGGTCGGGCCATCGTCGCCACCGGCAGTCCGTTCCCATGGGTGCCGCATCGGGGACGGTTGATTCCGGTGTCGCAGAGCAACAACGTCTATGTGTTCCCCGGGATCGGTCTCGGCGCAATCGTGTCGACGGCGCGGCTCATCACCGATTCGATGTTCGCCACCGCCGCCGACCAGCTGTCGTCGCTCGTGACGGAGGACGAACTGAATCAGGGCATCCTGTATCCGCCGTTGCGGGAACTACGGTCGATCACCCGGTCGATCGCCAGAGCGGTGGCTCGGGACGCCCGCGACTCCGGAGTGGGCAGCGATCTCAACAACGACGAGATCGAAGCCCGGCTCGACGACGAGATCTGGGACCTGCAGTACCCGGTGCTGCGACCGGTCTAGGCCGCAACCGCGGGGTCGGGCGTCACCCTGCGGCGGGCGAGGTCTCCTTTCTCATCATGCCGATGCCGGCGATGAGGATCCAGACGAACACCAGCAGCAGCCCGATGAAGGCGAGGATGCCGAGGAACCCCTCGTTGTCGCCTTCGAGCGGCCACAGCGCTCCTACGACGTTGAGCAGGGCGGCGCCAATCCCCAGCCATCCCAGCCACGTCCATAGCACCCCGCTGCGGATGATCACCAACGACGCCGCTCCCAGGATCAACCCGAAGAGCATCGGCGCCGCAGCCTGGAAGAGCAATGCATCCATGTGGTGAACCGCAACCAGGATCTCGTCGGAGAGGTCGTCGACGCTCAGCGCGGCGACGCCCCAGAACACCGAACCTGCGCCCCCGAGGGCAACGAGCGCCACCGCCCCGGCGAAGAACACCCGCGACCACAGGCCCCGGTCGGCGTCGTCGACCGAGCCGAGCAGGCTCCGCAGACCCGATGCGAAGACGATGAAAAAGAATGCAAACGCCAACGCGATCAGCCAGTTCGCAAAGAGCAGCTGGCTGCCGCTGTCCTCGAAGTATTCGCGAACGTCCCCGGTGGTCGCGTCCAGGGCCGGAGCTGAGCCGAACAAGGCGAAACCGACCACGAACGCA
>JBFIQU010000019.1:0-15662 GCA_041609395.1 Acidimicrobiia bacterium
ACATGCCCGACGAAGCGCATCGTCTTTTCCAGCATCAAATAGAGAATCGGATACTCAGCCACGGCGATTCGGACGTTGCTCGACAACCATGCCCTTTCTGACCCTACGCGGCGCGTAGGGGTGACATCATTCCCGACCCGCCCCCGCCATCGACTCCAACCATCGAGCGGCCTCACGGGGCGAGGTCAGCACGACGACCTCGAGCGGCGACCATTGCGGGTCCGCAAGCTCTTCGGGGTACCGGCGACGCTTCGAGCGAAATGTCTTGAGCTGCCACCGCAGGATGGAGTCCCGCGAGAACACGTCGCGCAACGATTCCCGGTTGTCGTTCCACATCGGCTCCCGGGTCACCACCCGCCGCGCGGTTCGCCTGATCAGCCGCCAGAACATGACCGGAAACGAGAAGTTGAGCCAGACCACCGTATCGGCTCGTTCCCAGACGAGGGGCCGCATCACCTGGGAATACTGGCCGTCCACCACCCACGATTCCGCCGCAACCTTCTCGGCGACGATGCGACGAAACTCGTCGGGATCGATCGGAGTCCAGCCCGGTTGCCAGTGGATGGCGTCCAGTTCGATGTGCTCGGTGCCCATGATTTCAGCCAGGCGAGCGGCGAACGTCGTCTTGCCCGATCCGGTGGTGCCGATGACGTTGATCCGCCGCATCTCAATCGAGGTGCCGGTAGCGGCCCCTGAAGTAGACGAGCGGGTCCGGCACGTCTCGCACGGCCACGTCGTCGATCACGCCGGCGGCCAGCACGTGGTACGTCGACGATTCGTCTCCACCTGCGTAGCGGCAGTACAAGCGATTGGGGAGAACGTCGATCGCAGGGCCGTATTCACCGTCGGTGACCGACAGGTCGGAGAACATTCCGCCCGGGCTGGGGCGAACCCCGGCGAAGCGATCACTGAGCTGCCGGTGTCCTGTTTCCAGGAGATGCACGATGAAGCGGTCGGTCTCGGTCAACGAATGGAAGAGGTCGGTGGTGGCTCCGACCAGGAAGTAGACCCGGGCCGGCAACCCCTCCGCCACCATGATCGAGGACACGGTCATGCCGACGCGAGCCTGGGGGGGACCGGACGTGATCACGGTCACGGGCGCCACCATCCGCCCCCGGAAGCGGCGCACGGGATCGCGTTCCTCGGGGGGCGTGGCGAAAGGATGCTGGTCGTGGATGCCGCCGCTCATAGCTCGACCAGCTGCCGACCTTGCGCGGTGAACCGCAATCGCTTGTCGTAGCCGGCCGCGCGGGCGGCGGCGATCACCTCGGAGCGCCCTTGGGCCGCCTCGTGGGGATAGTGGGCATCGCTGGCAAGCGTGATGGGAACTCCGGCCCGAGCGAACATCTCGAGGAACTCGGGGGCGGGATAGATCTCCCCTACCGGCTTGAACAGGCCTGCGCTCGAAACCTCGACGGCGGTCCCGGACGCCGCCGCCGCATCGACCACACCCTGGTACCAGTCACGCGGCGAGACCGTGGGGCGATGCCCGAATTTCTTGACGACGTCGGCGTGGGCCAGCACATCGACACGTCCCGAAGCCGCCAGCTGACGTTCCAGGTCGAAGTACTGAGCGTACGCCTCGTCGACCCCGCGCCGCTCGAACTCGTCGACCACGTCGTAGTGGTCGATCGACCAGCCACCGATCCAATGGACCGAGCCAATGAGGAAATCCCAGGGGAAGGGATCGAGCAACTCGATCACGGCGTCAATGGTGTGCGGGAAGAAATCGACTTCGAGACCGAGCAGCACCGGCAGGCCCTCCGCCTTGGCCGCCGTGACGGCGTCGACGTAGCCCTCCAGAGACAGGACACGATCTTCGGTGACGAAAGCTTCGGCCTGAGCGCCGAGCCGGGCGTCGGGCTCGTGTTCCCAGAATGCTCCCAGCGCATCTGCCGCCTCCCGACACCTGTAGAGATGCTCGGTGAAGCCGATCTCGTCGACGCCCCTCGCTGCTGCCGCGCCGACATAGGCCTCGATGTGCCCGGGCGGGTATTCACCCGGTGGCGGGCCCGCTCCGTCGTACGGACCGTGCGGATGGAGATGGACGTGGTAGTCGCTCATGCGACGGCCGAGGGTAGACGGCCTACTGCTCGGGCAGCGGCGGGCCCAGGTCGATGGCCGCTGCCGGCACCAGCTCGCGGCATCCCTCCACGGCGGCAAACCACGCAACGGCGGCAAGATCGACGTCGGGTATGCCGGGAGGAACCTGTGCCTCCAATCGCAGGTCGGAGCCCAGTGCGGCTGCGACGGCGTGATCCCAGGCTCCAAGACGGCAGGCTCTCGTTGCGAACGAGGCCCACTGCTCGGGAGTCATGCCGATGCCCGCCTGATTGGCGCCCGTCGCTGCGATGCGCGCAACCTCGTCGCCGGTGACCTCGAATGTCGACGGCTGGGTCGGGGCCGATTCCCGACTCGGTCCACTGCACGAAGCCAGCAGCGCAGCGAGCAGGAAGACCAGGGTGGAGCTACGCACCGGCGACGTTTCTCACGAGCTCCTGCAGGGGTCCGGGTCCGACGGCCTCGGCAATGGCATCCCAGTGAGCGCCGTCGATGGCCCCGCCGACCTCCAGCTCGTCGGCAGCGCCGCCGACGGCCGAGGCAAAAGGTCCGAACACAGCGATTTGGTCGAGTTCGATGGCGGTTGCTGCGGCACGGCGAGCGCGCTCGGCATTTCCGGAGCCGAGCGCTCGAATTGCTTGCTCGGCGGCGCTCAGCGCTCGCCGCTGTTTCTCACCGTCCACGGAGCTCCTCGACGTGCTCCCGCAGAGCACGAATCTCGGCCTCCAGCTCGTGAATGCCGTGAGCGGCGTCGATCTTCTGGTTGAGCTCCCAAGCGCCGGCGGCAAATCCGAAGTCCCCTCCGGACGAGCCTCCACCGGACTGTGAGACCACGTCGATCCGCGAGGTTCGCATGATCTCATCGTATCGCTGTTCGAGGTGTGCCGGCCGCAGCCTGGCGTCGTCCGGATCGGGGAAGAGCTTGCGACCCATCCGACGGAGTTCGGCACGGGCCTCGAGTACCGCTTCGCGCAGAGCTTCGCGCCGGGCCAGATCGTTCTCCGGTGCCGCGTCGTGTGCCTTCTGGGAATCGGCCACGCGCCGGATCAACGCTTCGAGCTTCGTGACATCGTTCGACATATGCACCTCCCGACCGGTGCTATACCCCGATGCTCTCCACTGCATGCACGACGGCGCCCATGAATCGCCGGCCCAGAGCACCGTCGATCACCCGATGGTCGTACGCAAGCGACAGCGGAAAGCGACGACCGACCACCACCTCGTCGTCGATGACGACCGGTTCGGGATCGGCACGACCGACCGACAGGATCGCCGTGGTGCCATAGGGAATGATCGGTGTCCCGTAGCGCCCGCCGACGGCACCGATGTTGGACAGGGTGAAGGTCGCCCCGCGGAGGTCGGCCGCCCCCAGCGTCCGCTCCCGGGCCCCGGCCGCCAAGCGGCGGATCTCGTTTCCGAGATCGTCGAGCGTACGGTCGGCGGCGTCGCGCACGACGGCAACCATGAGACCGTCGGGTGTGTCGACCGCGATACCGATGTCGTAGAAGTGCTTGAGGACGAGGTCGTCTCCCTGCAGGGTGGCGTTGAACTCGGGGTAGTCACGCAAGAGCGGAACGAGCGCAGCAATGAGCAGAGCCTCGAGGGGCGGCGTGTCGCCTTCGGCAGCAGCCCGCGCCGCCAGCGCCGCCGATGCGTCGGCACTCCCGTAGGTCACGACGTGCGGGATCTCGCGCCACGACTTGGTGAGGTGCTCCGCAATGGCACGCCGGGTGGGTGACAGTCTTCTTCGCTCGAGGGGTCCGCCCCCTGTCGACACTGCCGCCCGTACATCGTCCTCGGTGACCCGTCCCCCTGGACCCGAGCCCGTGACCGCCGCCAGGTCGACACCGAGGTCACCGGCCAGCTTGCGGATCCGGGGCAACGCCGGTGGACCCGACCCGGTGAGGATGTCGGCGTCCTCGCTGAGCGTTCCGACGATCGGTGCAGCCGGAGCTTCCTCCCCCGCCGGTTCCGTCCCGCCGCCCGGTTGCCACGACTCGCCCGGTTCGCCGATGACCGCCAGGAGCTGATCCACGAGGATCGTCCCCCCCTCGGCGGCACCCTGGTAGAGCAGGACCCCGGCGCGCGGAGCTGGGATCTCAGTGACCGCCTTGTCGGTCTCGACCTCGACCAGTGGTTCGTCGAGTCCAACCGGCTCCCCGAGGTCGATCAGCCACTTGACCACGATCGCCTCGGTCAGGCCCTCGCCGATATCCGGGAATTCGAATTCGAACGCCATCAGGCCTCCAGGGTGCGGCGCGCGGCAGCCACGATGCGGTCGGCGTCGGGGATGTAGTGCTGCTCCCCGCGGCGCAGGGGCACGACCGTGTCCCATCCGGTGACCCGCTCGATCGGCGCCAGCAGCGAATAGAGGGCATCTTCCTGCAGCCGCGCGACGACCTCGGCTGCGAAACCCGCAGTCCGGTGCCCCTCCTGGACGATGACGGCCCGTCCGGTCTTGGTAACGGACGACACGAGCGTCGCCGCGTCGAGCGGCACCAGCGTGCGGAGGTCGATCACCTCGGCCGCGACCCCGCCTTCTGCAAGACGATCCGCGGCACGGCGTACGTCGCGCATCGCAGCCCCGTACCCAACCAGCGTCACGTCGGATCCCTCGCGCTCGATGCCGGCTTCCCCGATCGGAACCAGGTACGGCTGGTCCGGAATCTCTTCCTTGACCGCCCGGTAGGAACGGATCGGTTCCAGGAAGATCACCGGGTCGGGATCGGCGATCGCGGCCGCCAGCAGCCCTTTGGCGTCGTAGGGCCGCGAGGCCACGACCACCTTCAGCCCCGGGGTGTGGGCCAGGATCGCCTCCGACGATTCACTGTGGTGTTCCGCGGCTCCGATACCCCCGCCGTAGGGGATGCGGACCACGAGCGGCGCCGTGAAGCGATGCCGGGACCGATTGCGGATGCGGGATACGTGGCTGACCAGCTGGTCGTAGGCCGGATAGGCGAACCCGAGGAACTGAATCTCGGCGACGGGCCGCATGCCCGTGATGGCCAGACCGAAGGCGGCACCGACGATGCCCGATTCCGCCACCGGGGTATCGACGACCCGCTCGGCGCCGTGGCGGTGCTGCAGCCCGTCGGTGATCCGGAACACTCCCCCGGTGGCGCCGACGTCTTCACCGAGGATCAACACGGTGGGATCGGTGGCCAGGGCCTCGTCGAGGGCCATATTGAGGGCCTGGGCGATGGTGACCTCAGGCACGGCCGGCTCCCCGGTCGCGCTGCAAGAGCTCGATCTGATGGTCGAGGTGGGAGGGGCGATCGGCAAACATGAAGTCGAACACATCGGCAACACCGGGCTCGGCGATCGCTTCCGCCTCGGCCACCGCTGCCTCGATGAGATCTCCCTCGTCGGCTTCGATGGCTTCCTGCCAGGCGGCGTCCCAGGCTCCCTCTTTTTCGAGGTAGCGCCGCACGCGCTCCAGCGGATCGCGAGCGGCCCAGGCATCCGCCTCGGCCTGGTTGCGGTAGCGGCCCGGGTCGTCGGCCGTCGTGTGGGGCCCCACCCGGTACGTGAGGGCCTCGATGAGCGTCGGCCCCTCGCCGCGGCGAGCCCGGTCGACCGCTGCGGCGGCGACCGCGTACATCGCAAACAGGTCGTTGCCGTCGACGTACTCCCCCGGCATTCCGTAGCCGACGGCTTTGTCGGCGATCGTCTCGGCAACGGTCTGCCGCTCCCGGGGCAGCGAAATGGCCCATCCGTTGTTCTGGCAGATGAATACGGTGGCGGTCCCGTACACCGCGGCGAAGTTCATGGCCTCGTGGAAATCTCCCTCCGAGGTCGCTCCATCACCGAAGAAGGTCATGGCGACCCGGTCGCGTCCCTGCAGGCGCTCACCCCAGGCCAGGCCTACGGCGTGGATCATGTGAGCTCCCACCGTGATCGACGGGGGCAGCACGTTCACTCCGTCCGGCGCCTGGCCGCCGCGCTCGTCACCGGTCCGGCCGAGAATCAGGTTCAGCCACGGGTATCCCTGGAGCCACATGGCGGCGGCGTCGCGGTAGGTCGCCACCATCCAGTCCTCGGGACGCAGCACCGCGGCAGCACCGATCTGGGCAGCCTCTTGACCCTGGAACGGGGCGTACGTGGCGAGGCGGCCTTGTTTCTGCAACGCCGTGCACTTCCGGTCGTAGAGGCGACCGGCGACCATTGCCCGATACAGGCGACGGGTTTCGTCGATCCCGATGGGTGGCTCGGCGGTGATCGTTCCGTCCGGGGCGAGAATCTGAAGCGGCTCACGTGGCATGTCGCCGCGAGGCTAACTGAGCCGCCACGGACCGGGTCCGACAGCCGTCACATTGCAGCGATGCGAGCTTTCGAAGAGCTCACGGCCCTCAGCCGGATCGGTCGCCTGCGCCGCCCGGCGGCCCGTGCCGCGGGCAGCCTCTTCGGATTCATCGAGCCTTGCGGTCGCCTCACCGGTAGACGGCACGATACGGGATCGGCACGTGCTGCGGATCGGCGCGCTGGAGCGAATCCACCGAGGCAGCATCGAAACGACGAGGTCCGCAAGGGGCTGTGCCGCGCCTACCTCGTCGGCTTCCGGCGGGTCTGATCCGGTACTATCAACGGAGGAGGCCCTGATGCCCGGAACCGCTCTACGACTCGATCTCACCGAGCTCGACACGGTCCCTTACGACCGCCCGGCCAGCCGGCTCGCCTGGCGGCGGCGCAACAACGAGTTCTTCGCCGGCGACTACACGGTGGCGCTGGTTGCACCGCATCGCTGGGAGGTCTTCTACCGGGGCTACCACGAGTCGTTCCAGCCGACCCGCACCCTGGCGCTGGCCCGAGCAGAGGACCACCACCGCGAGGCGACACGCGCTCGCGACCTGCGCCGGCTTGGAATCATCGGCGTAATGAGCCTCGCCGCCGTGTTCGCGCTGTATTCGATCGAGTCGCCGGGATCCTGGGTGCTGCTGCTGCAAGTGGCGATCGCATTCCTGCTCTTCGTCGGATTCACCGCAGTAGCGATGTTCCAGGCCACGCTGTTCCGCAACCGGCGCGATCCCTACCGTCGCCGTGAACCGTGGGAGAAGAAGGCGAACTGGCTGGAGCGGCTGCTGCGGAGTTAGCCGCCGGCTAACTCGCCGGGGCCCCCTGCATCATCGCTTCCAGCTCCTCGACCGTCATGAGGACCTCCCGGGCCTTCGACCCCTCGGACGGACCCACCACCCCGTTGCGTTCCAGGATGTCCATGACCCGACCGGCGCGGGCGAAACCGATACGGAGCTTGCGCTGCAGCATCGACGTCGAGCCGAGCTGGGAGCGCACGACCAGTTCCATCGCCTCACGCATGATCTCGGGATCCTCGCCGTCGAACTCGTCGTCGGCTTGTTGCGCCTGCTGCGCCGCCTCGAACATCTTCTTGTCGTAGCGTGCTTGCTGCTGAGCTTTCACCCAGTCGACGACGGCGTGAACCTCGGCTTCGGTGACGAACGCGCCCTGGATCCGCTCGGCGCGCGGTTCCCTGGCCGTGATCACGAGCATGTCGCCGAGACCGACGAGCTTCTCGGCCCCGCCCTGGTCGATGATCACCCGGCTGTCGGCCTGCGAAGCCACCGAGAAGGCCAGCCGCGAAGGGATGTTCGCCTTGATGACGCCGGTGATCACGTCGACCGAAGGTCGCTGGGTGGCGATCACGAGGTGGATACCGACGGCCCGGGCCATCTGTGCAATGCGGACGATGGCCTCCTCGACGGCGCGCCCCGCCACCATCATCAGGTCGTTGAGCTCGTCGACGACCACGACGATGTAGGGGAACCTGTCGAATCGATCTTCTTCGAGTCCACCGGCGTCGTATTTCTCGTGGTAGCCGATGATGTCGCGCACCCCGGCGTCGGCGACGAGCTCGTAGCGACGGTCCATTTCCCGCACCGCCCATTGCAGAGCGTCGGCGGCTTTCTTCGGGTTGGTGATCACCCGGGTCAGGAGGTGCGGAACGTCGTTGTACTGGCCGAGCTCGACCCGTTTCGGGTCGACCAGGATCATCCTCACTTGCTCCGGCGTGGTGCGCATCAGGATCGACGTGACGATGGCGTTGATGCACGATGACTTGCCGGCTCCGGTGGCGCCGGCGATCAGGACATGGGGCAGCTCGGCCAGGTTCAACAGATGGGCGTTGCCGGCGATGTTCATCCCCAACCCCACCGCCAGCGGGTGGGCCTCGTCGGCGGCCTCGTCGCTGCGCAGGATGTCGCCGAGCGTCACGAGGCGGCGGCGACGGTTGGGAACTTCGACGCCGATGGCACTCTTGCCGGGGATCGGCGCCAGCAGCCTGACGTCGGGAGTGGCGAGGGCGTACGCGATGTCGTGGGACAGGCCGGTGATCCGAGACACCTTGACACCCGGCGCGAGTTCGATCTCGTAGCGAGTCACGGTCGGACCCGGCACGATCCGGGTGAGGCGAGCGTCGACACCGTGCTGTCGCAATGTCTCCTCGAGCTCGGCGGCGGTGGCTTCGAGCGAGCGACGGTTCTGCGCTTCGGATCCGCCCAGTTCGAGCAGCTCGGGTGGCGGCAATCGGTACCCGTCGCTGGGGGGTGGAGGCGGTACGGCCGCCGGCGGCGGCACAACGGATTCCGTCGCGGGCTTCTCCGGTTCGGGCGGCGGCGCAGGCCGGGGGGCTCGCGCCACGGCAACCGGACGCGGAGCGACATGAGGAGCGCGTTCTTGCACCCGGGGTGCCGGCTGTGCCTGTTTCGCCCATCCCCGCAGCTTGCGGACCGCAGCGACGAGGGTGAGCCCGATGTCGCGCAGCGTCGTCTTGGTGAGAATCAGCACGCCGACGCCGGTTATCGCCGTCAGGATGACGAACGCGCCCCAGAACCCGACCACCCGCCGCATCGGGAACGCGATCAGCGAGCCGATGGCGCCCCCGCGTTCGACGACGAGTTCGATGCTGCGCGACAGCGACACCGTGCCCGTCATCAAATGGAACAACGCCAGTGAGCCGACGAACGTGACGACGGCGCCCATGACCAGGCGGGCGTGGTCACGGCGCGGTTTCGCCAGGATCAGGACTGCCCCGACGGCCGTGAGGGCGGGCGGGATCAGGTAGGCCCACAGGCCGAACAGGACTTCGACGGCACGACCGATGACCCGCCCGAACGGTCCGGCGAGT
This sequence comes from Acidimicrobiia bacterium, assembly GCA_041609395.1. Lineage (GTDB taxonomy): Bacteria > Actinomycetota > Acidimicrobiia > Spongiisociales > JAOTWH01 > JBFIQU01. Next base: position 9,200 of record JBFIQU010000019.1, read on the forward strand.
TGGAAGAACGAGAGCAGGAGCACCAAAGCGGTGACGATCAGGACGAGACCCCAGACGTCATCCGACTGACGGCCCAGTCCGGCTCGAATACGGGTGCGGAGATCGCCCAGCCTTGCGACCAGTCCGCTTGTCGACTTTTTCTGTTGCGACACCCGCTTCCGCCCGGATGCCCTACCGCGGGTGGGTGTCTTGGTAGGCATGCGGTCCTTCGACTCTACCCCACGAAAGGAGTTTGGGGGTAGGAATTCGGCGCCGCCGGCTCAGACCTCGATGATCAAGGGGAACAGCACGGGCCGCCGCGCCGTCCTCGAACGGATCTCGCGGTTGGCGGCATCACGGACGTGCCGCCGCAATGTGTCCGGGTCAATGGGGCGGTCCTTGATGTTTCCTACGGCCTCGACGACCGCCGCCGCCGCGGCTTCGAGCACGTCGCCCGGCTCCGCCATGAAGCCGTGGCTGTCGAGGTCGGGCCCGGAAACGATGTCGCCCGTTCGGGAGTCGACCCCGACGGTGACGATCACGACGCCGTCGTCGGCGAGGTGACGGCGGTCGCGGATCACACCCTGCACGACGTCACCGATCCCGGCACCGTCGAGATAGACGAACCCGGCGGGCACGACGTCCTCGATCATCTCGGCCTTGCCACCGCTCAACACGACGGCGTCGCCGTCTTCGCAGACGAACACCTCGGGAACACCCGCTTCTTCGGCGAGACGGGCATGCGCAAACAGGTGCCGGTACTCACCGTGGACCGGCACGAACGCCTCCGGCCGCACCACATTGAGGAACGTGCGCAGTTCATCCTGGGCGGCATGACCGCTGACGTGGACGTGAGCGTTGCGCCCGTGGACGACGCGGACGCCGCGACGGATCAGGCCGTTGATGACCCGCGACACCCGGGTCTCGTTCCCCGGAATCGGCGTTGCCGAAATGAGCACGGTGTCGTCGGGACCCAGCTCGATGTCCCGATACTCGCCGGAGGCCATGAGCGACAACGCGGCAAACGGCTCGCCCTGGCTCCCGGTGCTGATCACCACCGTCTCTTCGGGGGGCAACTGCTTGAGTTCCTTGGCATCGACATAGTGCTCGTCCGGCACGTCGAGCAGACCCAGCCGCTGTGCCAGCTCGACGTTGCGCAGCATCGATCGCCCCATGAAGGCGACGTAGCGGCCGGCGTCGACGGCGGCGTCGATGAGTTGCTGGACGCGATGAAGGTGACTGGCGAAGCAGGTGGCCACCACCCGTCCCCGTGACTCGACGATGATTTCGTACAGCGCCGGACCCACGCTCGATTCGGAAGGCACGAACCCGGCCCGCTCGGCGTTGGTGCTGTCCGAAAGGAGGAGCCGCACCCCCCGATCGCCGAGCGCGGCGAAACCCGGGAGGTCGGTAGGTCGTCCGTCGATCGGGATCGGGTCGAGTTTGAAGTCACCGGAGTGCACCACCATCCCCTCCGGGGTGTCGAACGCCACGCCGGCGCCCTGCGGCACGCTGTGGGCGACACTGAGGAGCATGAACTTGAAGGCGCCGAACTCGATCCATTCGCGGACCTCGACGGGGCGGAGGTCGGGCTCCACCCCCATTTCTTCGATGCGGCCGCGTGCCAGGGCGACGGTGAGGGCGGTGCCGAAGACCGGGACGTTGACCTGCTGCAGGAAGTAGGCCAGGGATCCGACGTGGTCCTCGTGGCCGTGGGTGAGGACGACGCAGTCGACGTCGTCCGCCCGCTCCACGACCGACGAGAAATCAGGCAGGACGAGATCGACGCCCAGCATGTCCTCTTCGGGGAACATGAGTCCACAGTCGATGAGCGCCAGTCGCCCGTCGACCTCGAGCACTGCGCAGTTTCGCCCGATTTCTCCGAGCCCGCCGAGGAATGTGACCTGTACGGTCATGCGGCCTGGGCCCGCCCCACGGCATCGACCACGGCCTTCAACGTTGCCGGCTGCGCCTCGATGAGAGGAAGCCGCGGGACGCCGACGTCACCCCACAGCTGATTGAGTCCAGCCTTGAGCGGAATGGGGTTCGGCTCGAGGAACAAGGCTCCGAACAGAGGCACCAGGGCCTGGTGGATCTTGGTCGCAGTTCCCAGGTCGCCGCTACGCGCCGCGTGCACCATGCGCCGCACCTGCGGCCCGGCGAGATGGGAGGCAACCGAAACCACGCCGACGGCGCCTGCCGCCATCATGGGCAGCGTGAACACGTCGGACCCCGAATAGACCGTCAGATCGTCGCCGCACGCCTCGATGGTGCGGGCGGTGAAGTCGAGGTCCTCGACGGCGTCCTTCACCCCCAGAATCGACGGGTGCTCCGCCAGACGCTGCAGCGTCTCGACCTCGATCCGGCGCGAGGTCCGGCCGGGAATGTTGTAGAGCAACAACGGCAGGTCACTGGCATCGGCAATAGCCGTGAAGTGCCGGAAGAGCCCTTCCTGGGGCGGCTTCGAGTAGTACGGGGTAACCGCCATGACGGCGTCGCACCCGACCTCGGCGGCGCGCCGGGTCAACTCGACCGACTCGCGAGTGTCGTACGTTCCGGTGCCGGCAACGACCGTCGCCTTCTCTCCGACGGCGTCGACGACAGCCCGAAACACCGCCACTTTTTCTTCGGACGACAGGGTCGGCGACTCGCCGGTGGTCCCGGCGACGACGATGCCGTCGGAACCTTCGGAAACCAGGAATTGGGCCAGTTTCCAGACTTGTCCGTAATCCACTGCTCCCGAGGCGTCGAATGGGGTAACCATCGCCGTGAGGACTTCACCGAATGGGGCCATGGCAGCTCTCCTTTCGCAGGCCAAGGTAGCAGCGTCCCACTCCGCCTCAGCGTCTGATTGGCATGAGCCAGCACTACGCTCCGGGCCATGAGCTCGTTTGTGACCGACACCACGACGGCGCGCTTCGGCGCCGATGTACTGCAACGCAGCCGCGACGTTCCCGTCGTCGTCGATTTCTGGGCGGCGTGGTGTGGACCGTGCAAGACCCTGGGTCCCATCCTGGAGAAGGCCGCCGACGATTACGAGGGCGCGTTCCATCTGGTGAAGGTCGACGTCGATGCCAACCAGGACCTCGCCCGCCAATTCGGGGTGCAAGGCATCCCGACGGTTGTTGCGTTCAGGGACGGCAAGCCGGTCGCTCGCTTCACCGGCGCCCTTCCCGATCGCGCGGTTCGGGAATGGCTCGACGCGCTCCAGCCCACCGAGGCCGACCTCACGGTCGATCGGGCGCGCGACGCCGAACTCGCCGGGGACATGGCGGCTGCCGAGGCCTTGTTTCGGGAGGTGGTCGCCGACATCCCGGATCATCTCGAGGCGGGTACCGGGCTGGCAGGCCTCCTCATCGCCCGGGGAGCGACGGACGAGGCATTGGGCGTGCTCGACAGGTTGCCCGCCACCGGAGAAGTGGAGAAGCTCAGGGCGGCGGCCCGGGTCACCCAAGCCCAGGACGAGGACATTCCGGCTCTGGAGGCGGCCGCCGCCGCTGCACCCGACGACCCTGCGCCACGCCTCGAACTCGCCAGGGCCCTGGCTGCCAAGGCGGAGTACGAACCCGCGCTGGACAACATGCTGGCCGTCGTCGCTTCGAAGGGTGATCTCAAAGAGGAAGCCCGGCTGGCGATGCTCGACATCTTCGAGCTGCTGGGCAACGAGCACCCACTTACGCAGGCTTACCGGAAGCAGCTCGCCAACGCCCTCTTCTAGCGACCGGCGGGGGCGCTCCTAGGCAGTGCCGGCGCCGCTGAGCGCGAGCCCGACGTCGAACTCGACGTCGAAGTCGACCTTCATCTCACCGCCGAACAGATCACCGGACATGACCATGGTCATGTTCATCGAGCCCACCGAGTCCGATTTCACCATCAGCCCCGACGAGGGATCGAACCAGGTCGTCGTCGTTGCCGGAGCCATCGTCACGTCGATGGAGAACTCCATGCCGAACGACTCCATCTCGGATTCGATCTGGCCGAGTTCGGACGGCGGGATCCCCAGAGCGGCGGCGTCATCCGCCGAGAGGTCGGCGAAGCCTGCCATGAGATCGGCCATCGTCATCTTGATCGGATCCATGGTGGTGACCGTCTCGATGATCACGATCTCACGTGCGCCGGACTGGATGATGTCGGTGATCCGGTGGGTGGAGTGGGACCGGATCGTCGTGCCCAGCAGCGGCACCTCTTGACTGTGGTCGCTGGTCCACGACGCCCCGACCGTGATGTCGGTATCGGGAAGCTCCGGACCGAGGAAGTTGCCGAAGCCGCCGACGCTCCCGAACGGATTACCCGAGAACAGATCACCGCCGAACAGATCGAGGGGCAGCTCTTCGCCTCCGATGAGGACCGATTGCACGGCCCCCTTCTCGTCGACGATCACCGATGCCGTCGGGAGAGGAGCAAATCCGCTCAGAATGTCGTCCGCGGCGAAGTCGATGCCGTCGGTCATATCCACGCCGTCGGCGGTCGCCGTCAGCGTCGGGATGTCGTCGATGCGGTAGTCGAGATCGATCCGAACCGTTCCCGGGTCCGGACCGGCGGCAACCGCGTATCCGAGACCACCCCGCACCGTCATGGCGAACTCCATGCTCTGCGGAGCGCCTTCGGAAAGGAACTCGGGGACCTCGAACCCGCCCTTCATGTCGAGCGACATGTCGAAGTCGTAGTCGAGTTGGGTGTTGGGGGTGTAGCTGTACGCCAGTTGCTGAGCAGTGATCGTCCGCGATGCCACCTCGTCGGCGGGCGCACCGCAGGCGGCACCGACCACAACGAGCGTGGCGAGGACGATCTGCAATCGCCGCATGACGGGACCAACCTTTGTTAGATCTCCCCGTTCTATCGGCCCGAACCCGCGAAAACTCAAGAATTCACGGGGCCTGGAGAAGCGCCTCCAACCCGACGGTGACGCCGGGAAGCGAGTCGATCCGGCGGATCGCCAGCAGCACCCCGGTCATGAACGACACCCGGTCCGTCGTGTCGTGCCTGATGGTCAGTGTCTCGCCGGCGCTGCCCAGCATCACCTCCTGGTGCGCCACGAGGCCGGGAAGTCGAACCGAGTGCACCGGGACACCGTCGATCGCAGCACCCCGGGCCCCGGGGTGCGATTCGGTCGATTCGACGTCGCGTCGCTGCTCGGCGGCGGCGCCGATCCGAGCGGCCGTGTTGAGGGCCGTTCCCGACGGAGCATCCACCTTGGCGTCGTGATGGAGCTCGATGACCTCGGCCGCCGCGAAATGTGGCGCAGCAAGTTCGGCGAACCGCATCATCAGGACGGCGCCGATCGAGAAGTTGGGCGCGATCAGGCAGTTGGGTGGCCCGTCACCCCACCGGGACCGGACCAGCTCGAGGCGTTCGGCATCGAAGCCGGAGGTACCGACCACGGCGTGCACACCGAGGTCTCGCCATCGCTCGAGATTGTCAAGAACGACGCCGGGGTGGGTGAACTCGACCACGACGTCGGCGTCACCGACGGCCGAAGGATCATCGACGACGTGACGCCCGGCGACCATCTCGTCGACGTGCGCAACGTCGAAACACGTCACCAGGTCGAGATCGGGCGCGGCGGCGACGGCCGCGGCGACGAGCCGGCCCATGCGGCCGGCCGCACCGGAGACCGCCACCCCGGTCATGACACGAACTCCTCGAGATGAGCCCCGTCGAATGGGCCGACCGCACCGATGACCCGGGGTCCGGAGAACACGTGCTCGGCGACGTCACGCACGTCGTCGAGCGTCACCGCTTCGAAGCGATCCACCATCTCGTCGATGCTGAGGTGCTCCATCCCGCTCACCTCGGCCCGGCCGAGCCGGGTCATCCGGCTGTTGGCGTCCTCCATCGACAGCGCGAGACCGCCTTTCATGTTCCCTTTGGCACGGTCGAGTTCATCGGCGGTGATGCCGTCGGCAGCAATGCCGTCGACCTCGGTCCGGATGAGGTCGAGCACCTCGCTGCTCTGCGACGGAGTCGTGCCCACGTAGACCCCCCATGCCCCGCTGTCGGTGTATGGCAAACGAAACGAGTACACGGTGTACGCCAGCCCCCGCTCTTCGCGGATCACCCGAAACAGCCGGGACGACATACCGGATCCGAGAACGTGGTTCATGATCGAGAGGGCGAACCGCCTCTTGTCGTCGCGCTGGAGCCCCTCTCCCCCGATAACGAGATGAGCTTGCTCGGTATCCCGTTCGATGAGGTTCACGGTCGCCGTCACCGGCGGCCGGGCCAGTTCGTGGGTCACAGGATCGCCGGCCCATGTCCCGAATTCGGCAGCGACCCTGGCAAGGATGTCGTCGTGGTTGATGTTGCCGGCGACGGCGATCACGACCGAGCCCGGTGTGTAGCGGCGCTGCCAGTAGCCGTGGATCACGTCCCGGGTCATGCCGCCGATCGAGTCGCGGGTACCGAGAATGGGTGGCTCGAGCGCATGGCCCCGCCACAGCGCCTGGGAGAACAACTCGTGCGCGACGTCGGTGGGGTCGTCTTC
>JBFIQU010000020.1:0-15130 GCA_041609395.1 Acidimicrobiia bacterium
ATCTCGTCCAATCCAGTGGTTCTCCGAGGAGTGCGGTGCGCCACAGGTCGAGGATCGGTGTCAGCGGGTTGAGATAGAGGAACCGCCGCAGCAGCTCCGGTGCCTGGTCGATCGTGTACACGATGGGCGACAGGTAGAGCCACAGCCGGAGACCGTAGGGGACGAGGTTGTTGATATCGCGGAACGGAACCGCCAGCCGGGCGACGAACGTCGTGACCCCGAAATTGAAGAGCGTGTGGATCAGCAACGTCGGAATCATCCAGGCCAACGCCAGGCCCGGAAAGACCCCATCGAAGATTCCGGCGATGAGCACGTACGCGACCAGGGAGGCCAGGAAACCGATCGCCTCCTCGATCATCGTCGAGATCGGGAGGAGCAGGCGGGGGAACTTGAGGTTCGCCATCAGCTTGGCATTGCCGAGGATGGCGCTGGTTCCGCTCGTCAGCGCATTCCGCGTGTAGTAGTAGGGGAAGAGGCCGGACAACAGAAACGCCAGGTAGTTCGGCGTCGAGTCGCGGGCTCCGTAGATGACTCCGAACACCAGCAGAAAGATCAACGCCAAGAGTGTCGGGTTCAGGACCCACCACAGCATGCCAAGTGTGGTCGAGGCGTTCTGCGCCTTCAGCCGGCCGATCGCCATGTAGTAGGCGAAGTCGCGACGGCGCCACAGCTCGCGCACGTAAGCACCGGGTTTAGTGGAGAGGGCGGTAGTCATGGGAATGGACTTGCGAGTCTACAGCGAGTCCGTTGGAGGCTCTCAGAAATCGGCCCACAGGCTGCTGACGAAACGTACGAGCCGGGACCTGCTCACATACCACCGTCCGGTCGGGGCGTGGTAGTTCGCAACGTCGTCCAGGCCGTCCCCGTCGAAGTCGGCGGCGAGCTGTGTCGTCCACCCGCTCGTCGAGACGAAGTCGGCCCACATCCACACATCGAATCCAGATCCGGTGTTGGACCCGACCCACCACGTTCCGTCCGAGGTATGGAACCCGGCGAGATCAGGCAGGCCGTCGCCGTTGAAGTCACCACCGAGCCAGCTCTTCCACCCGGTCGTACGGTCGACCTGCGCCCACAACGAAGTGCCGAACGAGTCGCCGAGCGACGTGCTGACGAACCAGCGGCCGGTACGGCGGTGGTAGCTGGCGACGTCGTCGCGGCCGTCGCCGTTGTAGTCGCCGACCACTCTCGCGTCCCAACCGGAGGTCGTGTGGAAGTCGGCCCACACCGCCGATGTCAGTCCGGTATCCGCCGCCAGGCCCACCCACCACGTTCCATCATCGGGGTGGAATCCGGCGAGGTCGTCGCGGCCGTCACCGTCGAAGTCGCCGACCACGAATTCCTGCCATCCCGAGATGCGCTCGAACTCGGCCCAGCGTTTCGTCGAGAACCTCGTTCCGGTGGAGATCGAGACGTACCAGCGGCCGACCCGGGGGTGATAGTTGGCGATGTCGGCGCGCCCGTCGCCGTTGAAGTCGCCGACGAGGCGGTCGGTCCAGCCGTCGGCTGTGTAGAAGTCGGCCCAGACGGAGAAGGCGAATGTGGTGCCATCGGCCAGGCCGACCCACCATGTGCCGTCGTCGCCGTGGTAGCCGGCGAGGTCGTCCCGACCGTCGCGATTGAAGTCGCCGACGACCCACGTCTCCCATCCCGTCGTGCGCGCCAGCTCTGCCCACAGCGCCGTGTCGAACGCCGTGCCGGAGGATGTGGAGACGAACCAGCGTCCCGATGACTCGCTGTATCCGGCCAGGTCGGTGAGGCCGTCTCCGTTGAAGTCGCCGGAGACCTGTTCCGTCCACTGGCCGGGGGTCGGAAGCGGCGACGGGAGCACGCTGCGCAGAGATGACAGCTGCGGTGACTTCAAACCGAACGCGCTCCGCATCCACCATCCGGGCACGTCGACCGATCGTTCCCCACCGGCGGTCATGCCGCTGAACCGCACGGTCGTTCCGGGGGCTGCTTGGAGGAGCACGGCGTTGAACAACTGGTGGAAGTCGATGCGCCACGGTCGGGACGTCGCCTTCAGCTTGGAGATGATCGTTGCCGCGTCGACGTGCTTGACCCACGACGCGTTCGGGTTGAGGTCCGGATCCGCCGACCACGGATCGTCGACCGGGACCAGGTAGGGGTACTGGACCGACGAGCCGAAGCCGTCACGGTTCGATTCGGTGGTGCCGATCGTCGACGACGAATAGAAGGTCTCCACGACGCCGTCGACGGTGAAATCGGTGTCCGGGTGGGTCAGCACGATGCCGGCGGTTGCTTCCACGGCAGCCCGCCAGGTTTCGTTCTGCTCACGGGCCCATCCGATCCAGAACTGGTCCGATGTGGTGCGGCGAATGTGGCACCAGCAGATGTTCTGCCAGGTCGAACTGAGGGCAGGGTCGGCGAGCGAGCCGGAGCGCGTGCCGGTCTCGCGTTGCAGCGCCTTGGCGGCGGCATAGCTACGGGCGGCGATCGCCTGGGTCTTCATCGCCTCCGGATGCCAGTCGGTCGGTACCTCGGCGATGCCTCGCAGGTACTCCTCCATGGTCGTTGCCAGGCTCACGTGGAAACCCTCGCCCCACGGTCGCACCTTGATCGTGCCCATACTCACCCGGAGCGGGAGCCCCGAGATCGTTGCGTCGGGAAGTTCGATGTACGTGCCTTCGGTCCACGTAATGCTGGCCGAGCAAGCGCCGCGGTTTCCCTGCATGGCCCCGTCGAACTCGAACTGGCATCCTCCCTCGTCGTTGGTGGTGAACGTCCACATCTGCCCGTCGGCCGGTACGGCTGATTTGGGGCAGGCTCCTTCGCCGTCGCCCGCCTGGCACAGCTCGACGTCCCCGCCCACGGGACGGAACCGGAAATCGAAGCGGTCGTTCAGCAACCCGACCCACAGAGGGCGCTCATACGCAAAGAGGAAGGAATCGGGCGATACGACGTTCGTGATGTCGGCGGTGGACGTTCCGGCGAAGTAGTGGGTGACGATCTCCTCCGCAGTGCGGCCTTCCAGGGCCTGTCCTTGCGCGCCGTACTGGCTCAGCCCGACGCCGTGACCCCAGCCGCCGCCGCTGAACTCGACGAAATTGTTCTCATGGGCCGAAGCGGGAAGTGCAGCCGCCACCACGACGAGCAGGGCAAGCACCACCATCGACCAAGCCCGACCGATCATCAATCCACCATTGTTCACCATATGTATCGGAGAGCGCGGGCTTTCTCTTGAACCGCGTCTCGGCCGGCGCGTCAGCGACAGGCGTCCGGAGAGTAGATCCCGTACACGGTTGCGTCGTCTGCGGCACCGGCGACGGGACCCCACAACAGCAGTCGACCATCTTGAGAGCGCAGGAGTTCGAAGGCGCTCGACCCTTCCCGCTCGGTGATCTCGATGGTGAAACTGTCGTACGTGGCTCGCAGGTCTCCAAGTGATTGACCGGGACGGAAGCCCGAGATGGTGGCCAGATCCCGGGTCGGATCGCCTGCCTCGGAATTGCGGATGTCGACCCGGTAGGCGTCCATCCTCTGCTCGCCGGCAACGCCCTCCTCGATGATCACCGTCAAGGAGCCCCAGCGCACGAACCGAACGACGTCGCCTTCGCACGTACCGAGTTGACCGTCGGAAACGATCAATCCGGAGTCCTCGATCGGCTGGCCGAAGGTGGCGACGAGACGGCCGACGATCTCCACCGCTTCCTCGCCGATACCGAGTGGTCCGATCGAGTCGACCCCGAGCCGGAGATTCTGAATCGGGATCGGATCCCCGACGCTGGTGAGCACGGCCTCGGTCGTCGTGGTCGTCGATGCCGGGGGCTCCGACGTCGTGGTTGTCGAAGGAGCTGCTGTGGTCGTCGTAGGCGGTGGCGGAGGCAGCGTTGTGGCCGGCGCGATCGATGTGCTCGTGGTGGGAACCGTCCCCGACCCACCGCTGGCGCCGAGCAGGCCCCTGGTGAGTGATCCGAGAGGCGCGAACTCGGCGATCAACGCACCGGTGACGAGAAGAAGTGCGCCGATGCCGACGGTTCCGACGATTCGTTGCCAGCGGGGTGGAGGCGAGATGATCGTTCGCAGCTCGCCGGTGTTGGTGGGGGGCATGGAGCTGGGAGCCGGCTTGGGGAGTACTGCGGTGGACTCTCCGGCGACTCCGGCCTCGACCGCGGCTCCGGATGCCGGATCCACAGCTTCGACCGCTGTGTCGTCGCCCTCGGCCTCCTCCGACCTTGCCACCGGGGCTCTGGCGGCGGCGGCCCTGGCGGCCGCGGCGGCCGCAGCGGGTGATGTCACCGGCGGCGGTGCCGGAGGTGTCGCGGGTGGTGCGCCCGGCTCGTTCGGTGCGCCGGTGTCCGCCGCCGCGGACACCGGGGCCGGGATGCGAGGCGCGGCTGCCACCCCGGAATCATCGACGACGACCTGCAACGAGTCCTCTTCGACGCTCAGTGCCTCGACGGCGACCGACGACTCGCCGGCGACCGGTACGGCGTCGGTCTCGTGGGCCCGGCCGCACCACGGACACGACGCCAGCGTGGCGCCGTGTCGTATCCCACACTCGGGACAGACGATCGAGGTGGATGCGTCGTGGGTTGCGTTTTGATCGGTCTCTGCGGGCATGCCTGCTGACCTCGGGAGTCGACGTATGTTACGGGATATGTCGGGTCAGGCTGTGCTTTCGCCGGATCAGCCGGTGCTCTCGTCGACAAGCCGGCGCAGGTCGGCGGCAGTCGTGACCGGAGCCTCGCAGACGAAGTCGCGGCACACATAGGCAGCTGATCCCCCGGGTGCGGAGCGCCCGGCGAGGAGCGGCACGATGGGGGTCTCCGACGCGACGGCAGAGATCGAGATGCAGTGCGGCCGGAACCCTGCGGCCAGTACCCGTTCCATCGCAAGCCGGGTTTCGTCCTGAGGGTCTCCCACGACGGCGACCTCACGGATGCCGACCAGCATCGAGTGCCGCAGGGCGATGGCGTAGGCGACGGCCGTCGGGAAGGCTTCGCTCAGCCCGCCGAGGGCGCGGAACGCGCCCGTGATGACGGTCTGGCGGTTGCGCCCGGTGTATGCCTGTTGATTCAGCAACGCCTCTATGGCGAGCGAGTTGCCCGACGGCACCGGGTTGTCCATGAGATCCTTGGGTCGGGCGATGAGCTGTTCGGCATCTCCTGCATTGGTGAAGAATCCGCCCGCCGGGTCGCCGAAGCGCTCGACCATTGCATCGGTGAGCCGGTCGGCGAGGTCGAACCATTCGCCGTCTCCCGTGGCCCGGAAGAGCTCGTAGAAGCCAACGGCGCACGCGGCATAGTCGTCGCAGAAACCGGGTCCGGACGTCGCTCCGTTCCGCCACGATCGCATGAGCCGGTCCCCGTCGACGAGTTCGTCACGGACGAATCGAGCTGCGGCCACGGCGCGGGCCCGGTACGAGTCGTCGTCGAGCACAACGGCCGCCTCGGCGAAGGCGCGAATGGCCAGGCCGTTCCAGGCGGCAACCACTTTGTCGTCGAGGGCGGGCCGAACCCGCGCCGTACGCCGGGCCAGCAGCCGTGGGGTGACCCGATCCACCACGGAGCGGACGTCGCCGACGGTGATTCCGTGCCGCGCCGCGACCTCGTCGAAGTCGAGCGGGTGGTACAGGATCGACATGCCCTCGAAATTGCCGCCGGGCTCGACGCCGAAGACGTCGGCGGCGACGGCGGCATCGGCTCCGGCCACGTCGGTGAACTCGTCGATGTCCCACACATAGAACTTCCCCTCGACGCCTTCGGAATCGGCGTCCTCTGCGGACGCGAACCCTCCGCCGTCGAGGCCGAGGTCCCGGTCGAGATAGCGAAGCGTCTCCCGAGCGATACGTGTGAACTCGGGCCGCTCGAGTACTTGAGCTGCCCGCAGGTAGATACGGGCGAGCAACGCGTTGTCATACAGCATCTTCTCGAAGTGAGGCACGAGCCACACCCGATCGACGGAGTAGCGGGCGAAGCCGCCGCCGATCTGGTCGTATATCCCGCCCGCCGCCATCCGCTCCAGCGTGAAGGCGAGCATCTCGGCGGCCGACGGTTGGCCGGTCGCCGCGGTGCGAAGGAGGAGTTCCAGCACCGGTGCTTGCGGGAACTTGGGAGCTCGCCCGATGCCGCCGTGCTCGCCGTCGAACGAATCGCCGATCGTTGTGAGCGCCGCCTCGACGGTGGCGGACCCGATGAGGTCGTCGGAGGGCTCGATCGTCCGCTGCACCGCCGCGACGAGCTGGAGTGCGTTGTGATCGATCTCGTCGCGTCGGTTCTTCCACGCGTCGGCGAGGGTCGCCAGCAAACGCATGAACGACGGATATCCGGGGCGGTCGTCCTTCGGGAAGTAGGTCCCGGCATAGAACGGTCGGCCGTCGTGGTCGAGGAACACCGTCATGGGCCAGCCGCCGCGGCCGGTCATGGCCTGGACCGCGTCCATGTAGATCCGATCGATGTCGGGGCGTTCCTCCCGGTCGACTTTCACGTTCACGAAGTGCTCGTTCATGAAGGCGGCGGTCGGCTCATCTTCGAACGACTCGTGCGCCATGACGTGGCACCAATGGCATGCGGCGTATCCGACGGACAGGAGGATCGGGACATCCCGGGACCTGGCTGCGGCGAACGCCTCCCGGCCCCAGGGGTACCAGTCGACCGGGTTGGAGCGATGCTGCAACAGGTACGGAGAGGTCGCGTCGGCCAGTCGGTTCATCATGGCGGGGACGGTAGCCGCTGGGTTGGTTTGCGGAGCCGGTCAGGCGGGTAAGGGAGTTCAGAACAGACGTTCGGGAACATCCGGGCCGGAAACGACGTTGTTATCCACAGGTTGTCCACAGGAAAACGCACCACCCTGTGGGCAAAAAGGGGGTTCACAACCCCGGTGGATTATGTCATAGTGAACCGACCCACGACGCTTGTGAAACATTGCACATGCGTCTGTCTCTGAGGATTGAAACGCTTCCAAGCAACCGAGAGGGCATTCGCAGTATGGCGGTAGCTAGTAGGACTCGATATGCACGCGATCGCAACAAGCTCACCGATGAGCGCGGTCGGCTGACGACAGATCTCGTCAGCCAGTACCTGACTGCCATCGGCGAGTACGAGTTGCTGACCGCCGAGCAAGAGGTCGAGTACGCCCAGAAGATCGAAGCCGGCGAAGATGCGGCGACGAAGCTCGAGGCCGGCGACTACAAAGGCAAGAACCAGGAAATGGAGCTGCGCCGCAAGGTCCGGCACGGCAAGGAGGCCAAGGACGCCTTCCTGACGGCCAACCTTCGCCTCGTGGTGGCCAATGCCAGGCGGTATGCCAATACCTCAGGAATCGACTTTCTCGACCTGATCCAGGAGGGGAATCTCGGTCTGATCCGCGCCGTCGAGAAGTTCGACTGGCGCAAGGGATTCAAGTTCTCCACCTACGCAACGTGGTGGATCCGTCAGGCCATCACGCGTGCCATCGCCGACAAGTCGCGTACCGTGCGCATTCCGGTCCATCTCCACGACACCCTCGCCGCGGTCCGTGCCGCCCAGGCCAGCCTCAAAGCCGAGCTGGGCCGGGATCCGAAGCCCGAGGAAATCGCCGAGGAAGCCGGAGTCACCGTCGACAAGGTCGAGCTGGCGCTCGGCGTAGCCGACACCGTGTCTCTCGAGCAGCCGGTCGGCGAGGATGGAGCCCAGCTCGGAGACTTCATCGAAGACGAGGATGCGGTCGATCCGGTGCGGGTGACCGAGGAACTCGACATTGCCGACAGTCTGCGCAAGTCGATCGATCGCCTGCCCGATCGTGAGGGCCGCATCCTGGCGCTCCGCTACGGGTTCCTCGACGGCGTACCCCGAACGTTGGAGGAGATCGGCGAGGAGTTCAACCTGACCCGGGAACGGATCCGCCAGCTCGAGAAGCTCGCCCTGTGCCGTCTCCGGCACCCGTCGTTCGGGATCCGGGAACAAGACCTGCTCTGAGGTTCACCGGTCGAGCTCTGCGGCCCGTCCGCAGCGGCGCCCCGGCGCCGTCCCGCAACGGGCCACTAGATTGCTGGTTGTCGTTGGAGAGGACGCTGTGAAACTGGGTGCACTGGTCGGCGGTGGCGCGGAGGTCATCGGTCGCGAAGCCACGCTGGAGGACGCAGCCGAGGTCATGATCGAGGCAGGCATCGGGTCGATCGGCGTGATCGAGGGTCGCCAGCTCGTGGGAATCCTCACCGAACGGGACATCGTGCGCGCGGTGTCCGAAGGCGAAGACACCGAGGAAGCTGGCGTGGCCGAATGGATGACGGAGGCGCCCGATACGTTTCCACCCGACGTGGAAGTGGAGGAAGCCTCTGCCTGGCTGCTCGAGACCGGGTACCGTCATTTGCCGGTCATGGAGGGCGACGAACTCCTCGGCATCGTGAGCATGCGCGACTTGCTCTGGGCGCTCGTAGAGGGCGGCTGAATCTCAGGCCGGTGTCTCGGCCTGTTCCAGGATCAGCGACAGTTTGCGGTTGACCGCGTCCAGCACGGCGCGAACCGTGGCCAGAGCCCGATCCTCCTCCTGCAGCAGGGCGTTGCCCACCAATGACTCGCCGCTGCCGCCGACCTTCACCTGGGCCATCGCGACCTGGACCTCGCCGACTTCGGCAGTAGCTATTGCCACGAGTTCGAGACGCATCGCCCCACTCGAGACGGCTTCCACCGCTCGCAGCGTTGCCTCACCGATGAGCCGGGGCCGGAGCCGCTCCTCGGCCTGACCGGCTGCGGTGCCGAGGTAGGCCTCGTTTCGCCAGTCGAGCACGATGGTGACCCGGGCGAGGTCGTCGCCGGACGCCTCTTCGATCCGAACAATGGCGGGACGGTTGGCCATGCGGGTCAGCGTAGTGTCCCGCCGCAGGCGGACAGGCGGCTCAACCGGCGGTCGGAACCCAGACCAGACTCACGAGGTCGACGTCGATGTCGGTCTTCTCCAGGGGAATCTCCACTCGCTCGATTTCGCCGGCCTTCGCGTGCCACTCCTCGTTGATCTCGATGACTTCCTCCGCGAGTTCGGCCTCCAGTTCGTCGAGGTCGTCGGCCTTGTCGGTGACCTTCGCCCGCGCCGACTCCAGGCGCTGCTCGGTGCGACGGGTCTGGCTCCGCTTGCTCGACGCCCGACCCAGGGTGCGGGTTGAGCGACGGCCGCGCAACAATGCACCGAGAAGGTCCCCGGCTCCCGACAGGACCTCGTCGCGCCGTCTCGTGGTGACGTCGACCTCCAGTTCCTCCATGCGCCGGTAGGCGGCCTCCAATTGGTCGCGCACACGATCCATGCGTGTCTCGAAACGATCGCGGATGGCGGCGATCCGTTTGTCGGCCTCGTTGTCTGCGGCTTCGCCGCACCGGGCCGCAAACTCGTCGTGCGTCTCGCCGACCCGGGAGTACAGCTTGAGTGCCGGGTTTTTGAATATCTCGACGCGGCGAGAGCGGTACAGGTGATCCTTGATGTCGGCCGCAGCCGCCTTGAACCACGAAGCCTCTCCCAGCGGCGCCTCTCCGATGACGTACCGCGCCTCTCGAGGCGGTTCGTTCCGGAAATCGCGTTCGTCGTGATCGACGGTGATGGCCGCCGCCGGGTCGAAGCGTGTCCCGAGGGGGTAGTACACGGCTTCCCAGGTCTCGGTGTGCTGTGTCTTCGACGGAGCGTCGTCGTAGAGCAGGTGCACCCGTGCCGCCAGCGCCGGTTCGAGGCGGGTGCCGCCCGGCACCGCACCGACCGCATCGGCCCAGGGAGCCGCCGGGTCGAGGTGATACACCGGCACCGCCGTGGCGACGGCCGGCATCACCGGCGTCTCGTCGGCGGCGGCCGCCGGCTCCCGAGCCGTCTCGGTGCGGGTGGGAGTCGGTGGAGCGTCGTGGCCGCTCATCAGATCCGAGATCTGGGCCCGGGTCAGGGGCCCCCGCAGATACGACATCGCCCAGCGAGTCGTAAACAGGGAGGGGACGTCGTCCCGTGTGGAGTGGAGCAGGAACTGGCGTTTCCCCAGTCCCGAAATCGCCCTGTCCAGGGCGCTCACATCGCCGTCACCACGTGCCGACTGGAGTGCTTCGAGGATCCGGGCTTTGTCGCGTTCGGTCTGCAAGCGTCCGACACACCAGGTGCCGGCGTTGCTCATGGCCTTGTAGTCGAGATCCACCGGGTTCTGTGTCGACAGGAGCAGACCGACGCCGAACGCCCGGGCCTGCTTCAGCAACGTGAGGATCGGCTTCTTCGCCGGTGGAGCGGCGGTGGGCGGTACGAAGCCGAACACCTCGTCCATGTAGACGAGAGCCCGGAGGTCACCCGTCCCGGTTTGGCTCCGCATCCACGTCACGACCTGAGACAGGACCAGGGTGACGATGAATTGCCGTTCCTCGTCGGAGAGATGGGCGAGGTAGAGAATCGAGGCCTGCGGGCGCCCCGACTCGTCCCACAGGAGCGAGCCGACGTCGAGGGGCGGGCCTTCGAGCCACGATGCAAACGAAGGCGAGGCGATCAGTCCGTTGAGCCTCATCGCCAGTTCGAGGCGGTCCTTCTCCGGAAAGAAACTGTCGATCTCGAAGACTCCCAGCTTGCGGATCGGCGGCTGCTGGATCGCACCGAGCAAGGAGGCGAGATCGAGGTCGTATCCGCCGCTCCACGCATGCTCGATGATGTTGGCCAGCAGAATGTGCTCCCGGGACGAGATGGGGTCGGCGTCGATTCCGGCGAGGCGCAACAAGCCGGTCACGAAGCTCTCGATCTCGTCGCGAGCCGTCTCGGCGACGTCGTCCCAGTTCTCCGGGGCCGCCAGCGACCCCACGATGTTGATCGGGACCCCGGCGGCGGAACCAGGGGTGTAGATCACGAACGAGGCGGCGTCCCGCAATGAACTGATTCGAGCGCCGTCTTGATCCCACGACTCGAGTCCGCGGCGCCACAGCTCGGCGGTATCGGCGGCGAGTTCGGTGACACTCTTTCCCTCTCTCTGAGCTGCAGCGGGGTCGACCCACGGTTCGAAGTCCTTCGGTCGCAGCTCGGGAAAAGTCAACAGCAGATTGGTCATGTCGCCTTTGGGATCGAGCACGATCGTCGGGATGCCGTTGAGCAACGCCTCCTCGAGGAAGATGATGCCCAGTCCGGTCTTGCCCGAACCGGTCATGCCGACGATGACGCCGTGCGTCGTCAGATCGGAGGGGTCGTACGACAGGAGGTCGGCGGTGCGTTCCCCGGCGCCGTCGACGATTCCCCCCAGGTAGAAGTCACCGGCGTCCATCGTCATCCTTTCGGTGTCTGCACAGCGAGTGTAGGAACGACCTCAATCAGGCGGCTCACCGGCTGCCTGCAGCGTGCGGAGCCGATTCCCAACGATCGAGACCGCGTCGCCGACGTCATCGACGCAGATCACGAGGCCGTCACCTTCGTCGAGATGCTCGGAGACCGCCGCCACCGCATTTCGCCAGACGCTCCCGACCGCGACAACCGGCTTTGCGTGGTGTTTCGAAAAGGGCGCCACGTAGGCGTAGTTCCAGGCCAGCATGAGTTCGGCAAACGTTCCGATGCTTCCCGGGAGTGCGATCGAGGCATCAGATCCCTCGATGAGCATTCCGATTCTCTGGGCGAGTTCGTCGGCGGATTGCTCGTCGGCTACGAAACGGTTGGCGCCCGAGCGTGCCGGAAAGACGGCCGGCGCGGTGACTCCGATGATCGGGACTCCGCCCACGGCGGCGGCGCCCGCAGACACGGCTTCCATGCTGCCGCCGTAACCACCGGTGGCGACGCCGAATCCGGCCTCGGCGAGAAGTCGCCCACACGTTGTCGCCTCGTCCCATTGCGGGGTCCCGGGGACGCTGCGGGAAGATCCGAATACGGCAACGATCGGCGTCGGCATGTCGACCGTGGAGCCTACCCGGACCGGGCCGGAACCGTCCTTCTCGAGAACGGGAAACTTCTCTGCGGAAAATACACCAGTTTTCCGGGCTTTTCGGGCTAACGTGCCATTCTGTGAGGGGCCCGCCCCGGTGGAGGGCGCAAGGGTAAAGCAACCTCGAGGAGGATTCATGAACAAGACGGAGATGGCTCAGAAGCTGGCCAAGAAGACTGATCTCAGCCAGGCAAAGGCTATGGAAGTCGTCGACACCATCTTCAGCAGCGATCCCGGCAAGGGCATCATCGCCGTCGAGCTCGATGCGGACCGTGAAGTTTCGATCTCCGGCTTCGGCAAGTTCTATACGAGCCGCAGCAAGGCGCGTCAGGGCCGCAACCCGGCAACCGGGGCGACGATCCAGATTCCGGCGAAGAAGCACGCCAAGTTCCGTCCCGCCAAGGGTCTGAAGGACCGCGTAGCCGAGTAGTTCGACGAGATACCGTATTCGCAGAGCCCCATCCGGCCGGATGGGGCTTTTGCATGGGCGGTAGCATCGAAGGTCTGTTGCTCCTGGAGGTTGCTGTTGTTCGAATATGCCGAGGCCGCCGTCGAGGGTGCGCTCGCCGCCGGTGCGACCTACGCCGATGCCCGTGTCGTCGAGTCGCGTCACCAGTCGATCGAGGTGCTCAACCAAAACCTGAACGCTGCGGATTACGACGAGTCGATCGGCGTTGGGGTGCGCGCCTTGATCGGGTCGTCCTGGGGGTTCTTCGCCACCCCGGAGCTGAGCACAGCAGCGGCTCGCCGTGCCGGGGAAGAGGCGGCGGCCATCGCCAAAGCATCGGCGCTCGTAGCAGGGCCGCCGCTGGAGTTCGCGGATGTCACGGTGTCACAAGCGTCGTACGAGACGCCCTACGACGAGGATCCCTTCGCCGTGTCGCTTTCCGAGAAAGTGGACATGCTGATCGGCGTGACCAAGACGATGCAGGGTGTCGGGGGTGTCGCCCTGGCCCGGGCCGATATGCGGTTCTGGGACACGAACAAGTGGTTCGTCTCGTCGCAGGGTCATCGGATCCATCAGCATCTCGTCGAGTCCGGAGGCGGCTTCGACGCAACGGCCCTCGGCGAACACGAAACCCAGCGTCGCTCCTACCCGCAGTCGTTCGGCCAATTCGAGACCGGCGGCTACGAGACGGTTCGCCGCTGGGACTATCCCGGCAACGCCGGACGCATCGCCGAGGAAGCCGTCGCCCTGCTCTCCGCCGAGGTGTGTCCCGAAGGCGAGAAAGAGCTGATCCTGGAGGGCTCGCAACTCGCGCTGCAGATCCACGAGTCCGTCGGCCACGCAATCGAGCTCGACCGGATCCTCGGCTGGGAGGCCGCGTTTGCGGGTACCTCGTGGCTCGACCATCACAAGCTGGGTGAGCTCAAGTACGGATCGGAGGTCATGAACATCACGGCGGATGCCACGCTGCCGGGAGCGCTCGGTACCTTCGGGTTCGACGACGAGGGCACTCCGGCACAGCGAGTGGACATCGTCAAGGAAGGAATGTGGGTCGGCGTGCTCTCGGGACGGGACTCGGCGGCCATCGCCGGCATACCCCCGGGAGGAATGGTGCGGGGGGACGGATACAACCGGCTGCCGATGGTGCGGATGACCAATGTCGGGCTCCTACCCGGCGGCTCGTCACTCGATGAGATCATCGCCGAGACCGGAGACGGCATCTACATGTCCACCAACCGCTCCTGGTCGATCGACGACAAGCGGCTCAATTTCCAGTTCGGATGTGAGATCGCCTGGGAGATCAAAGACGGGAAACTGGGCCGGATGCTGCGAAACCCGACGTATACCGGAATCGGGCCGCACTTCTGGGCCAGTCTCGACATGCTGGCCGGCGAGCCGGAGTGGGTGCACTGGGGTACCCCCAACTGTGGCAAAGGCCAGCCGATGCAGGTTGCACATACCGGCCACTCTGCAGCGCCGGGCCGATTCAAGAACGTCCGGGTGGGGGTGCACGCATGAGCGACCACGACAAACTCGCCGACACGATCCTGGACATGATCGACGGCAGAGCCGAGGCTCAGGTCTCGGTCATGTCCGGCAAGCTGGCCCTGACCCGCTTCGCCAACTCGTTCGTCCACCAGAACGTCGCCGAGTCGCAGCGACTCGTGATCTTGAAGGTCGCCGTCGACGGTCGGGTGGCATCGACCAGCACAACCCGGGTGCACGATCCGGCGCTGCGATCGTTCGTCGAGCACACGTTGGAGATGGCGCAGTTGCAACCTCGCGATCATGACTGGCCGGGCCTGGCCCCGCCCGCCCCGGTCCCGGACGTCGATCACTTCGACGACGCCACGGCGGCCGCCGGACCCGCGGAGCGCGCTGCCGTCGTGAAGGCATTCGTGGATGCCGGCCCCGGAATGAGGGCGGCGGGGTACTGCGAGACGGATGAAGGGGACATCCTGTTCGCCAACACCGCAGGCCAGCGCGCCGCCGGCAGGTACACCCGTGCCACGGTCGACGGAATCCATCAGACGGAATCCTCGGCGGGCTCCGGGCACCAGACGTCGGCACGCCTTGCTGATCTGGATGGGGCCGAGGTCGGCGCCGTGGCCGCCGACAGGGCGCAGGGCGCTGCCGATGCCTACGACATCAAGCCCGGGGAGTACGAGGTCGTGCTGTCGCCGGAGTGCGCGGCAACGATCGCCGTGTTCCTGGCCGGCTACGGATTCCAGGGCAAGGCGTTCAACGAAGGCCAGTCGTTCGTGGAACTCGGGGCTGCGCAGTTCGACGAGTCGTTCCAGTTCTGGGATGACGCCTCCGCACCTGATGCGCTCGGCGTTGCGTTCGACTTCGACGGCACGCCCAAGCGGCGCGTCGACTTCGTCGCAAACGGGGTTTCGACCGCCCTGGCGCACGATCGGCGGTCGGCCAAGATCGCCGGTGCCGTCAGTACTGGTCACGCCGTCCCGGGATCGGAGTCATGGGGCCCGTTCCCGCAGGACATGTTCATCGGGGGAGGAACGACGTCCGTCGACGACATGATCGCGTCCGTCGAGCGCGGGCTCTACGTGTCGACGTTCAACTATTGCCGGGTACTGGACCCCAAGACGCTCGTTGTCACGGGCCTCACCCGCAACGGGACGTTCATGATCGAGAACGGGCGCATCACCGGCGCGGTCACGAACCTTCGTTTCACCGAGTCGTTCGTCACGGCACTGGGGCCGGGTCGCATCCTGCACCTGGGTGATGACAGTCGCTTCGGTGATTCCGAGTTCGGGCCCGGGGTGGTGCATGCGCCGTCGCTGCACCTCGCCGGCTGGAAGTTCACCGGCGGC
>JBFIQU010000021.1:0-14816 GCA_041609395.1 Acidimicrobiia bacterium
ACCGCAGTGCCGGCGGCGAGGATGCCGGCGGCGAGCAAGAAGGTTCCCCGGTAGTCGGCGATCGCGATGACTGCACCGAACAGCGGGCCTCCGATCAGCGTGGCGACATCGAACAGGGCAGTGAAGATCGACATCGCCGAGCCGCGTTCGGCGGCCGAGGCTCGAGTGACCGTGACGGCCGAGAGGATGGGAAAGACGAACCCGTGGCCGCCACCGCACAGGGCTCCGGCGACTCCGACCGCCACCGCCGATCCGGCGCTCGCCAGGACGACGAGTCCGGCACCCAGCATGACGATCGCCGGGAGCAGGACCCGCTTCTGTCCGATTCGCTCCGGGAGCCAGCCCAGCGTGAGTCGCTCGGTGATGGCGACGGCCGAATAGGTAGCAAAGAAGAGGCCGACGGAACCGAATCCGGCATCGTCGATGAAGGTGCGGAGGAACGTGAAGTATGCGCTCAGCGCAAGGGAGAAGATCCCGGTGATCCACCACACCGGACGGAGATCGGGCTGACGGATCGTCTCGAAGAAGCGGCGGCGTCCCGCTCCCACCGGAAGCCCGGTGGGTTCCGACAGCGGAAATGCCAGTGCCAGCGCAATCACGCCGAACGCCAGCGAGGTGAGGAAGAGGTGATCGAAATCGCCCGACTGGAGTACGAGGTCGCCGATGAGCCCTCCGAGCGCGATCGGGAGCAGGCCGGACACCCCGAAGAGGGCGATACCTTCGACCCGGCGCTGTGCCGGGATGACATCGGCGGCATACGTGAAGAGTCCGGTGAACAGCGTGGCAATGGCGAATCCGTGGAGAATGCGGACGGCGTAGATGTACGGTCCGAGCGCGGTGACCGGAAAGTAGAGGAGCACGACGGCCGTGTTGAGTGCGGCACCGCCGAGGATCACGGTGCGGCGCCCGCGGTGGTCGAGGGCCCGGCCTATTGCCGGCCGAACGGCGACCGACGCGACGGCCGTGACTGCGAACAGAATTCCGATCTCGACGGAGCTCGCCCCGAGATCCTCGAGGAATCGGGGGAAGTGGACGAACAAGAAGAACGACAGCCCCTGGGCCAGGTTGGCGAGGAAGCTGAGTACCAGTGGTCGGGTCAGGAGGCGAGGTTCGGTCATCGGCGCCGTGAGTCTATGGACCGCAGCAGGTCCTGGAACCCTTCGGCGTCAGGTGCGCACCGTTGCGACGAGCGCCCTCGCCTGGCCCGCCACATCCGTCTCCGGATCGAGCGACCACTGGAGCACGAGGCCGTTCAGTGTGGCGAGGATCCGTTCCGCGCTCCGCCGCGCGTCCATGTCACTGAGGTCCGGATACTCGCGGAGCAGAGCTTCCGTGAAGCGCTCGATACGGCGGCGGTGGTGGGCTAGGACCCGATCCGTCAGATGGTCGTCGGACATGCCACCGCCGACGGCCATCTTGAGGTAGACCTTGGCCAGCACCGGTTGGTCGGTGACGAAGGCGACGTATGCCTCGACGAGGTCGGCAACGGTGTCGGTCCCGCGGTGGTCCGGGTCGGGGTCGACCGCCGTGACGGCCTCGCGGACCACGGAGAGAATTGCTTCCTCCTTCGAGGCGAAGAGGTTGTAGAAGCTCCCGGGCTGGATGTCGGCCCGGTCGCAGATGGCCTTCAGCGTCGTCCCCTCCATGCCGGCCTCACCGAGAAGGTGCCGCACTGCCGTGAGGATACGCTTGCGGGTTTCGATTCCTGGTTGGTAGCGGGCCATGAGCGCTTCACGCTACCGGCTGGTTCGCTGCAGCGTCGGTTTCCCGGCACCTCCGGCAGAGAGGAAATTGACTGTTTGCTCAAAAGTGAGCATATACTCAAAAAGGAAGCACGACGTGCCGATGACATCCACATACCCACGTGAGGTCAGCATGACGCACTACCGCACCAACCTGCGGGACATCGAGTTCAACCTCTTCGAGGTGAACCGCATCCAGGACGCACTCGGCACCGCACCCTTCGCCGATCTCGACGAGGACACGGCCCGCCACATCCTGCAGGAGGTCGACCGGCTGGCCCGTGAAGAGTTCGCCGCGTCGTTCGTCGAAGGTGATCGGGCGGAGATGAAGCTCGTCGACGGAGAGGTCAGTTTGCCGGAGGGGTTCCACCGTTCCCTCGCCGCGTTCTACGACGCGGGCTGGGACAAGATCCTTCTCCCGGAGTCGATCGGTGGCGCCGGCGCTCCGAATTCGCTGAGCTGGGCTGCCCAGGAACTTCTCATCGGTGCCAATCCGGCTGCCTTCTTCTATGTGTCGGGAACGTTGATGGCCGGGGTGATCGCAGCCGTGGGCACCCCGGAGCAAGTTGAGCGCTTCGCTCGCCCCATGGCCGACAGGAACTGGGGTGGGACCATGGTGCTCACCGAGGCGGACGCCGGGTCCGACGTCGGTGCGGGGACGACCCGCGCCACGCATATCGAAGACGACGTCTACCACCTCGAGGGGGTGAAGCGCTTCATCACCTCCGGCGAGTCCGATTTCCACGAGAACATCATTCACCTCGTGCTGGCCCGCCCCAGCGATGCCGGTCCGGGGACCAAAGGACTGTCGATGTTCATCGTCCCCAAATTCCTCGTGAACGAGGACGGTTCGATCGGAGAGCGCAACGGGATCGTGGCGACGGCGATCGAAAAGAAGATGGGGATCAAGGCCTCCACGACCTGTGAACTGACCCTCGGCCACGAGCGCCCGTGTTTCGGGTACCTCGTCGGCAACGTCCACGACGGAATCCGCCAGATGTTCCTCATCATCGAACATGCCCGGATGCTCATCGGGGCCAAGAGCATCGCCACGCTCTCCACCGGCTATCTCAACGCTCTCGAGTACGCCCACGAACGGCTTCAGGGGGCCGACCTCACCGAAGCGAGGAACAAGCACGCGCCCCGGGTTCCGATCATCAATCATCCCAACGTGCGCCGGATGCTCATGGAGCAGAAGGCTCACGTCGAAGGGATGCGAGCACTCCTGTACTTCGGAGCCTGGGTTCAGGACCAGGCCCGCATCCATCCCGACGACGATGGCTGGCTGCGCCTCGACGATTTGTTGTTGCCGCTCATCAAGGGGTACTCGTCCGAAAAGGCATATGAGCTTCTGGCATTGTCGTTGCAGGTATTCGGCGGGAGCGGGTTCACCCAGGACTACCCGATCGAGCAATACATCCGCGACGCCAAGATCGACTCGGTCTACGAGGGAACGACCGGAATCCAGGCTCTCGATCTCTTCTTCCGCAAGATCGTTCGCGACCAGGGCCAGACGCTGATGGGACTGGCCCAGCGAATCCAGGAGACCGCAGAGCCGCGCCCCGACGACGCGTTCGAAGCGGAGCGGGCCGGTCTGGCCGACGCGCTGGGACACGTTCAGGCCCACGTGGGCGCCCTCGTCGGGTCGGCCATGGCGAGCACCGAGGAACCGGCTGAAATCTACAAGGCCGCCTTGCATGCAACGCCGCTGCTGATGAGCCTGGCGGAGCTCACGATCGGCTGGTTGCTCGTCCGTCAGGCGGACGTGGCGGCAGCCGCTCTGGAGCGGTCGCCCAACGGCGACGGCGGGTTCTACGAGGGCAAGATCGCCGCAGCCCGCTACTTCTGCCGGACGGTACTCCCCAAAACGGCCCGCCGTGCCGCCATCGCCGCCGCCGAAGACGGGTCGCTCATGGAGCTGGCCGACGCGTCCTGGTAGCCAATAGCTGATGGCGGTGTGAAGCAGGCACTGCCGTCCCTGCGCTAGAACTACGGCGTGAGCAATCGGCAGTTCTGGTTGTTGGTGGGATTGGGCAGTGCGGTCCTCATCGTCTTGATCGCGGTGGTGGTGGCGCTGATCGTCGATGACGGCGGTGGTGACGGCGCGGTGCCGCCGTTCACGACGACCACGACGACCGGGCCCGGAACCACGACGACGCCCACCACCTCGATGGCTCCGACCACGGCCACCTCACCTACGTCCTCGACCTCGACCACGACGACTGCCACGACTTCGACCACGATGGCGACCACGACCTCGACCTCGACCACGACGACGACCACAACGCCGGCCCCGGCGATAGTGCTCGGCGCCGACGGGTTGGGCGTGGCGCGCTTCGGCGACGAGCCCGAATCAACGGTGGCGGCGCTAGTGGCGCTGCTCGGCCCTGCAACCGAGGACAGCGGCTGGATCGATCCCTTCTCGGTCTTCGGCACGTGCCCCGGAACGGAAGTCCGTGGGGTTTCGTGGGACGATCTGACACTGCTGTTCACCGACGCCGAGGACGGCATCGCCCCCGAGGGTGGACGTCACTTCTTTTCGTACGCGTACTTCGTCGGCCTCAACGGCGGGAGACCGTTCGGTCTTGCCACCGAGTCGGGAATCACCCTCGGTTCGACGGTCGCCCAGCTCGGGGCGGCCTACGGCAATCAGCTCGAGATCTTCGTCGACGAGTTCTTCGGTACGTCGTGGGAGGTCGAGTTCGACCTCGAGTCGGGCCGATTCCTCGGAGGAGCGCTCACCGGCACCGCCGACGACGACCTGGTGTCGTCGATCGCCGGCGGGATCGGCTGCGGGGAGTAGCGCTCACCCACCGAAGCGAGCGACCGTACGACGTTGCAGGAGGTCCGGATCAGGCTCGACCCCGATTCCGGGACGCGGCGACGGAACCAGACCGGCGTCGGTGATCACAACCACGTCTGAATCGAAGTACCACCCTGATGGAGCCATGTCGTATTCGCTCACACCGGGCAGTGTCGCTACGGCGACCACGTGGGCCCTTCCGACCCCGGATTCGAGCAGTCCTGAGACCTTGACGGCAAGGCCGGACGCAACGGCCGCGGCGTAGGTGGCCACCGCGCCGGTCGTTCCGAGTCTGCCCGGCTTGACGGTCACGATGTCGGCGGCATCGGCCGCGGCGGCAACGGCATCGGGACCGTCGATCGCCTCGTCGAGGCAGATCGGGCTCGAGAGACGCTTGCGGATGATCCGATGCCCGTCGATGTCGCCGGGCGGCAGCGGCTGTTCGATGTAGGACGGCCGCAGTGAGTCGAGCTCGACGAGTTCGGCGATGTCGTCACGCCCGAACGTTCCGTTGGCGTCGACGGCACACGTCAGATGGGGATACCGCGCGCGCACGAGCTGCAGGACCGTGACGGACCGGCCCGGAGCAATCTTGAGCTTGAGGCGACCGACGCCTGCGGCGTCGGCGTGGGCGACTGATGTCAGGATCTCGTCGTCGGACCCCAGGCCGATGGCGACGCTTGCCGGGATCGATCCCGCGAGGCCGCCGAGCCGTTGCCACAGGGCTTCCCGGTTGCAGCGAGCCTCGAGGTCGGTGGTTGCCTGATCGATGGCGGCCTGCGCAGTTGGTGAGGAGGGCGCTTCGCCGCTTCCGGCCCACATGCGAAGTGCGGTGCGTACCGTGTCGTGGTCGTCGACGGTCCCCCCGGCGATCGGGGCCGCCTCGCCCCATCCGGCGACGCCGTCCCGCCCGATGCTCACGAGAAACGTGTGCCGATCTCCGACCTCCGTCAGCGCGCTCCTGAAAGCACTGCGCATCGGCAGGGCGATTTCGTACACGGCGCGCTCCATGCGTCTGAAGGTAGCGGTCCGGGGGCATGAAAAAGGGGAGGGACCGGTGACCGGTCCCTCCCCTTCGGGAGGAGCAAGGAGGGGCTTGCTACGGGAGAATCACGGCGTCGATGACGTGAATGACACCGTTGCTGGTCTCGATGTCGGTCGTGATGACCTGGGCGCCGTCGACGAACACGTTGCCCATCTCGACGGTGATCGAGACGTCGGAGCCCTGGGCGGTGGTGGCCGAGTCGAGCGTCACGACCTGCTCGGCGAGCACCTTGCCGGGCACCACGTGGTACAGCAGGATGTCGGTCAGCGTCGGGATGTCGGCGAGCAGCGCCTCGATCGTGCCTTCGGGGAGGGCAGCGAACGCCTCGTCGGTCGGAGCAAAGACGGTGAACGGACCTTCGCCCTTGAGGGTGTCGACGAGGCCGGCGGCCTGGACCGCGGCGACCAGGGTCGAGAAGGAACCCGCCTCGATCGCGGTGTCGACGATGTCCATCATCGGTGCGGCCTCGGCGGCCTGAGGCATGATCACGGCGTCGATGACGTGGATGATGCCGTTGCTGGTCTCGATATCGGTCGTGATGACCTGGGCGTTGTCGACGAACACCGCGCCGTTCTCAACCCGGATGGCGACGTTGGAACCCTGTGCCGTGGTCGCCGAGTCGAGGTTCACGACCTGCGCGGACGGGACCTGGCCGGGAACGACGTGGTACAGCAAGATGTCGGTAAGGGCCGGTACGTCGGCGAGCAATGCCTCGATGGTGCCGGCGGGAAGGGCGGCGAAGGCGGCATCGGTTGGTGCGAAGACCGTGAACGGGCCCTCACCCTTGAGGGTATCGACGAGGCCTGCGGCCTGCACGGCCGTCACGAGCGTGTTGAAGGACCCGGCCTCGACGGCCGTGTCGACGATGTCTTTCTGCGTCGACTCGACGGGGGCCTGGGTCGTGGTGGTTGCAGCTGGAGCCGGCGTGGTGGTCGTGACCGCTTCCTCTTCGGAGGAGCAAGCCGCAGCCACGAGTCCTACGACGAGGACGAGGCCCAGCATCTTGAAGAGCTTGTTCCGCATGGTGGTTCTCCTTGGTATCCGGCCGGTCGTTCCGGCCGTCGCTATTTAGTACGAAACAAACCGGGAGTCTGGATGACGAATGTGGGGCGGGCCGGGCGATCGGTCCCAATAGACTCCCGACCATGCAACCGACCGTCGCGATACTCGGAGCCGGATCCATGGGCGAGGTACTCGCCCGGGGTCTGCTGCGCGCCGGGTGGGACCCGTCCGACCTCGTTCTCGCTGCCCGGCGCCCCGAGCGGGCCCGGGAGGCCGAGAAGGAAACCGGCGTCGAGACCCTGCTCGATCCGGCCGCGGCTGCCGCCGGCCGCGATGTCGTGGTCATCGCCGTGAAGCCGCGTGACGTCGCCGTTCTGCTCACGCAGATTGCCGGCACCGTCGTCCCTGATCAGGTCGTGGTGAGCCTTGCCGCCGGGGTACCGGTGGCCGTCTACGAGGAGGCGCTGGCGTCCGGTGTTCCGGTTGTCCGCGCCATGCCGAACACCCCGGCTGCCGTCGACGAGGCCATGACGGCATACTGTCCGGGCAGCACAGCCGGCGACGATGCGCTCGCCAAGGCCGAGGTCGTGCTCGCTGCCGTCGGCTCGACCATCCGGCTTGCCGAAGACCTCCTCGACGCGGTGACGGCCGTGTCGGGCACGGGTCCCGCCTATGTGTTCCTCCTCGCCGAGGCCATGATCGAGGCGGCCGTGCGCGAAGGCCTGCCGCTGTACGCGGCGTCGAAATTGGTTGCGCAAACGCTCAAAGGGGCCGGGATCCTCCTCGAGTCGTCCGACTACACCCCGTTCGAGCTGCGAGCTCAGGTGACGTCCCCGGGTGGCACCACTGCCGCTGCGATTCATGTTCTCGAGGAAGGCGGTTTTCGAGCCGTCCTCGAGAATGCGATTCGGGCGGCGGCGCAGCGATCGCGAGAAATGGGGGAACGTGCCCGGGAAGGCGCCTGACCGGTGGGTCGACGCTGCCGGGCACCTTGCCTAGCCTCCGTGTTGTGAAACGGATACTCGTCATCTGTGCCGCCGTGATCATCGGTGCCGCTCCCCACGCACTGGCGGCAACCCCGGCAGACGCGGTCGGCGCCCTGTCGTCATCGGGGTACTACGTGGAACCCGGTGCGCGCAGCATCGACGAATCCGCTCTCAGCGGTGTGGTGCGTGACGCCGGAAACGCCGGATCGCGCTTCATGGTCGCCATTCTCGACGAGGAGCCCTCCGGCGGCGCCACGACCTTCGCCGACGGTGTCCTCGATCTCCTCGGCAGCGGGACGATCATCGTGCTCACCAGGGACGACCTCGTCGGAGTCGCCTCGACAGAGTTCCCGCGTTCCGACCTCGACGATGCGCTCGACGAGGCGGACCAGCGGGGCGGGTCGGATCTCCAGTACGTTGCGACGTTCGCCGCTGCCCTCACCGGCGCAACGACGTCACCTCAACCGGCCTCGTCGTCCGGAGGCGGCTCGGGGTTGCTCGTGCTGCTCGTGCTCGTCGGTGGACTCGTTGCGGTCGTCTGGTTCGTGGTTCGCCGCAGTAAGAAGTCGAGTGAGCGCCGCGCGGCGGCCGAGATGGCGTCGGCTCGTTCGGAGATTGCTGCCCAGCTCGATGCCATGGCCAACGACATCCTCGACCTTGCGGACAGGGTCGAGGTCGCCGGGTCCGGCGAGGCCGGCGACCACTACGAAGCCGCCAGTGCCACGTACACCGCAGCTTCCGAGGATTTGGAGCGGGCGATGTCCCTCGCCGAACTCGAAGCCATATCCGACAGGCTCGATGAGGCGATCTGGCAGCTCGATGCCGCCGAAGCGCTCACCGAAGGTCGCCCGGTGCCGCCCAAACCTGAGAAGAAGGAGCAAGCGCGCTGTTTCTTCGATCCGACGCATCGCGGTCCGTTCGAAGAGGCCGAGCTGCGTACGTCGGCGGGAACGAAGACGGTCCGGGTCTGCGCGCGCGACGCAGAGCGACTGCGCCGCGGATCGACTCCGGATCCGCGCATGATCGACGTAGGCGGCCGCCGGGTCCCGGCCGGGTCGGCGCCGCGTTCACACGGCGGCCTTGGCATGGGCGCGATGGATGTCGTGTCGATTCTCGTCGGTGGCATGTCGCAAGGTGTTCCCACCGGCTGGGGGAGCGCGCGGCGTACCGGCCGCGGTCTGCCGGGTCGTCTCGCCGGGCGGTCCGGCCGGCCGTCACGCCGCACCACCTCGACGCCGAGCCGAAGCCGCAGTTCGTCGCGTAGCCGTTCATCGCAGCCGAGGGCCCGCACCGGCCGTCGCCGGCGTCGCTGAGCGTCGAGGAACGCCCTTCACCCCGGGAGCAACGGGGGTCGGTGGATCGCCTAACATCCGGGCCGGAATCGACATCGAGCGAAGGACAAACGCGCATGGGCTTCCTGAAGCGCCTCTGGGGCTACATCACAACCTGGTTCCGTACGACGACCGAATCCGCCATGAACCCGGAGATCGAGATCGAGCAGGCCATCAACGAGGCCAAGAAGCGGGATCAGGAGCTGAAGAATCAAGCAGCCAAGGTGGTTGCGCATCGCACCCAGCTCGAGAGCAAGATCGGGAAGGCCGCCGACGACGTCGGCGAGGGGCGCGAGCTTGCGAAGCAGGCGCTGGTCAAGGCGCAGGAAGCGCAGGCTGCAGGAGACCTCGAGGCTCAGCAGAAGTGGACCCGCACGGCCCAGTCGCTCGCCATGAAGCTGCAGGCTTCTGAGAACAATCTCACGTCCCTGAAGGGCCAGTACGAGGCGGCCGTCGAGCAGGCGGACCGTGCCAAGCAGGCCGTCTCGCAGAACGCCATGCGGCTTCAAGAACTCGCCGCCAAGCGGATGGAACTGCTCGGATCGCTTCAGCAGGCGAAGATGCAGGAAGCCGTCAACAAGGCCGTCGAGTCGATCTCGTCGACCATTGAGGACGAGCTTCCCAGCCTGGAGAAGGTGGAAGAGAAGATCGAGTCGCGCAAGGCCCAGGCCATGGCGCGCGCCGAGCTGCGCGAAGCCAGCCCCGAGGGCGCCGAGTCCGAGCTGCGTGAGGCCGTCTCGATGGCCCAAGCCGATGCCAAGCTGGAGGAGCTGAAGGCGGAGCTGGGAATCGAGGGCTAGGGCCTCGTAGCTCGTAGCTGGTAGCTGGTAGCTGATAGCTTTGGAACTCGATCGTTCATTGCCGCCAACCGTCGTCGTCGCCGTCGATCGCGACCTCGACGAGCTGTGGGACTTCTTCGAATTCTTCGAGGCGACCCATCACGGCATGGCGATCATGAATCCCATGTCATCGGAGGACCTCGACGGAGTTGTGACTGCGCTGTCCCCGCCCGAGGGCGCCCGGGTCCTCGATGTGGCGTGCGGCCACGGGGAGCTTCTTCTTCGCCTGGCGGGACACCACTCGATCGACGGCGTCGGCGTGGACATCTCGCCGTGGCAGATCCGCCGTGCCGCGAAGCGGGCCGAAGCGGCAAAGCTGTTGGGCGCGGTCGAGTGGCATCTGGGGCGCGGGGAGGACGTCGCAGCGGAGCCGGTGTGGGACGTGGTGGCCATCATCGGGGCTTCGTGGATCTGGGACGGATTCGAGGGAACGGTTCGAGCGGCGCAAGAGCGAACTCGACCCGGCGGGACGGTTGCCGTCGCCGACATCCAGGTTCGGGAGGGAACGGTCCTGGCCGATCTGCCGTATCGGGAGTATGACGGTGCCCTCGATCGATCCGTACAGCTGGAGGTTCTTGCCCGGCTCGGCATCAACGTGGCGGCCGAGATCGTCTCGGATGCTGCTTCGTGGGACGACTACGGCGAGCGGAGTCTGGAGTCGGTGTTGGAATACGAACGCCTGAAGCCGGGTCCGGCGGCTTCCGAGTACGTCGCGCGGCAAAAGGACTGGGCGGACGGCCATGATGGCGACTCGGCCCACATCGGCTGGACGACGTGGATCGGCACCGTTGGCTGATAGCTGGTAGCTCCTAGCTTCTCAACGCCGGGATCACCTGCTGCGCGAACAGCTCCATCCCGCTGGTGTCGTACGCCGCGTCCTGGAAGTACACGATGGCGTACGTCATTCCGGCCGCCTCCCACGCCTGCAGCTTCTCGATGAGCTGGTCCGGCGTGCCGGCCATGCCGCCCCGTGAGATGTAGTTGCCGTCGATCATGCGGTCCAGCTTGTCGGGGCCGAGGATCGGCTCGAAGTGCGCTTTCACCCAGTCGATCTTCTGCTGCACCTCCGACTCGGTCTCGGCGACGATCACGTTGAAGTTCGACGAACGCGTGATCGCATCGAAGTCGCGCCCGACGTCGTTGCAGTGCCCGGCCAGGATCTCGCTCTTGTGCTTGAACTGTTCGAGGTCGACGCCGAAGTTGGTGTAGTCCGCATACCGGGCCGCGACGTTGAGCGTGAGCTTCTCGCCACCTCCGGCCACCCAGACCGGAATCATGGGCTGCTGGACCGGCTTGGGCTGACAGAGGGCGCCGTCGAGAACGTAGTACTCGCCCTTGTAGTCGACCGACTCCTCGGTCCACATGCGGCGCATGATCTCGACGCCTTCACGCAACATGCCGATCCGTACCGATGCCTTCGGAAACTCGTAGCCGTAGCCGTCGTATTCGTGCTCATACCACCCCGCCCCGATACCCATCTCGAGGCGGCCACCAGATATGACATCGATAGAAGCGGCGACTTTGGCCAGATAGGAAGGAGGCCGGTACGAGTTGCAGGTGCACATCTGGCCGAGCCGGATTCGTTCCGTGGTTGCCGCCAGCGCCGCCATCAGCGTCCACGCTTCGTAGACCGGCTCCTGGGTCGGGCGCGGCACCGGGTGGAAATGGTCGTACACCCAGATCGAGTCGTACCCGAGGGACTCGGCGGTGCGAGTCACTTCGAGCATCGTCGGCCATTGCCGGTCGACCGGCACGCCGACGAGGTCGTGCCGCCAGCCTTGCGGGGTGAAAGCTCCAAATCGCATGGAGCCAGGCTAACGGCTCGAGCTCCGGGACCTTCGGCCGCTGCGGGCGCCGTCGTCCATCGAGTAGGTTGCCTGCGGATGGGATCGCTGGAGGACATCGACATCGCCCGCGGAGTGCAGCCGCGGCCGATCGCCGACGTTGCTGCTGAGCTCGAGGTCCCCGACGAGTTCGTCGAGCCATGGGGCCGGGGCATTGCGAAGATCTCGTTGGATGCCATCCCCGCCATGCCCGACCCGGGAGCCCGGTACGTTCTGATCACCGCCACGTCGCCGACGCCGCTCGGTGAGGGCAAGACGACGACCGCTGTAGGCCTCGCCGACGGGCTGCGCCATGTCGGGAAACGGGCGGTGGTCGCGCTACGCCAGCCGTCGCTGGGCCCGACGTTCGGCATGAAGGGCGGGGCCGCCGGTGGTGGCTACGCGCAGGTCATTCCCTTCGAGCAGCTCAACCTCCATCTCACCGGCGACTTCCACGCCGTTACCACGGCGGTGAACCTCCTGGCCGCTCTCATCGACAACCATCTGCATCGCGGCAACCAGCTCGGTCTGGAGGAGCACGCGATCACGTGGCACCGGGTGGTGGACCTCAACGATCGGGCACTGCGCCACGTGATCATCGGGTTGGGAACCGCTGCCGACGGGGTGCCGCGACAGACGAGCTTCGACATCACTGCGGCGTCGGAGGTCATGTCGATCCTGGCACTGGCGTCGGACCTGCGCGACCTGCGCAACCGCCTGGGCCGGATCGTGGTCGGCTACAACCGCCACCGGTCCCCGGTCACGGCCGAGGACCTCGCCGGAGCCGGTGCCATGACCGTCCTCATGAAGGAGGCGTTGCAGCCGAATCTCCTGCAGACCCTGGAGGGCACTCCAGCGCTGATCCACGCCGGACCCTTCGCCAACATCGCACACGGCGCCTCGTCGATCGTCGCCGATCAACTGGGGATGCGCGGCGCCGAGTACGTGGTCACCGAAGCCGGGTTCGGTGCCGACATAGGTGCCGAGAAGTTCTTCAACATCAAGTGCCGGGCCTCGGGCCTGGCTCCGGACGCGGCGGTCATCGTCACAACCGTGCGAGCGCTGAAGATGCACTCCGGCAACTACCACGTTCGCGCCGGGCGCCCACTACCCCAGTCGATCCTGGTGGAGCAGCCGGATGACGTGATCGCCGGGGCCGCCAATCTTCGCCATCACATCGCAGTCGTGCGCCGTCACGGCGTGGTCCCCGTCGTGGCCATCAATTCGATCGCCGGGGACCACGAATCGGAGCGGGATGCCATCGCTGCCGTCTGCAAGGAGGAAGGGGTGCGGTGGGCCGTGGTGGACGCCTACGCAAACGGGGGAGCAGGTGCCGCCGACCTGGCGCGCGAGGTCGAAGCCGCCTGTGATGAGGGGAGCAACTTCGAGTTTCTCTACTCCCTCGACGAACCACTCACCCGCAAAATCGAGACGATCGCTACCGAGATATACGGAGCCGACGGTGTCGACTACGACCTGACGGCACGGCGCCAGCTCGAGCGATACGAGGAGTACGGATGGGGCCGGCTGCCGATCTGTATCGCCAAGACCAACATGTCGATCAGTCACGATCCCCAACTGCTCGGCGCTCCGCGCGGGTGGACGCTCCCCATCCGGGCCGCCCGCGCCTCGGTGGGAGCCGGCTTCATCTATCCATTGGCGGGCGACGTTCGAACGATGCCCGGGTTCGGGGCACATCCCCGGGCCTTCGACATCGACATCGACGCGAGCGGGGATATCGTCGGTCTCGCCTGAACGAAACGGCCGCAGGCCCGGCGTTACACTCGCCCGGCAGACGGGCACAGGAGGAGCCATGCAGCAGGAGCGGCGGCGAATCACGGCGGCGGGCATCCTGGTGTGGCTCGCGTTTCTCGCCCCGGCCTCCGTGCTCGCGTTGTGGTGGCTCGGCACCCTGGGTGGAGACCAGGTCGCAGACGTCGGCCGCAAGGTGTTCGGCAACATACCCGGACCCCTCAAGGCGCTGTTCTACGTCACCGTGGCGGTGTTCCTGGGCATCACCATGTACCTGTTCGCGCTACGCGCCGGGAACTGGCAACGCGGTGGCCCGGAGCGGCGCACCGGCTTGTGGAGACAGCGGGTGCACCAGCTCCACCGCGGTCTCACGATGAGGACGCTGCTCGAGGACCGCAGCGCGGGACTCATGCACTCCATGGTGTACTGGGGGTTCATCGTGCTGTTCCTGGGCACGGTGACCCTCGAGATCGACCATCTCATGCCGAATCGCTGGAAGTTCCTCGAAGGGCGTGTCTACCAGGGGTATTCCTTCACCCTCGATGCCTTTTCGCTGGTATTCCTAGGCGGTCTTGCGTGGGCCGCCGTCCGCAGGTACGGGCAGCGGCCGTGGCGGCTGCGCTCCAAGACCAAGCCGGAGGACTTCTGGATCCTGGTGACCCTGGCCGCAATCGGCGTCACCGGTCTCGCCACCGAAGCTGCCCGGATTTCCCTTGCCGGACGCCCCTCGTTCGAGGTCTGGTCGTTCGTCGGTTATCCACTCAGCTACCTGGTTCCGTCCGGCGACGCCTCGGGTGTTCACCAGGTGCTCTGGGTGGTTCACATCGTGACGTTCGTGGCCTTCCTGCTCGTTCTTCCGGTCACGAAGCTGCGTCACATGGTGACGTCGCCGGCAAACATGTTCCTGTCGCCCCGGGAACGACCCAAAGGGGCGATGCAGCCGATGCCGAACCTCATGGAGGCCACCGATATCGAGACGGTCGGGGCTGCCCACGTTGCCGAGTTCACCTGGAAGCAGCTCTTCGATACAGATGCCTGCACGGTATGCGGGCGGTGCACGTCGGTGTGTCCGGCCAATCAGACGGGCAAGTCGCTGGATCCACGAGAGATCGTGCTCAAACTGGGTGAAGTGGCGGCACTGACGGCGGACCCACCGGTGGCGCCGCCCGCCGGCGTCGATCACGCCATCACGGTTTCGTCCGATCTCGTGTTCGAGCGCATCACCGCCGAGGAATTGTGGGCGTGCACATCGTGCAAAGCCTGTGACGAGATCTGTCCCGTGAACATCGAGATCCTGGACAAGATTCTCGACATGCGGCGCTATCTCACCCTGATGGAGGCCGACTTCCCATCGCAGCTCGGCAGCATGTTCCTCTCGCTGGAGAACTCGTCGAATCCCTGGGGGCTCAGCCAGCAGGATCGGGCGGACTGGCGCCGCGACGTCGACTTCCCGGTTCCGATTCTCGGTACGGACGTCGAGACCGCCGAGTACC
>JBFIQU010000022.1:0-14791 GCA_041609395.1 Acidimicrobiia bacterium
CTCGAGGAACTCTTCCGGGAAAAGCCGGCGCTCCACCGGTTTCCGGGTTCGATGGCGAAACGGACCCATCAGCTGTGCGCGTACCTCGTCGACAACCACGACGGCCGTCCCGAACTCATCTGGGAGGGAGCCGCCGACGGCAAAGATCTGTACAAGCGCCTTCGCGAACTACCCGGATACGGCGAGGCGAAGGCGCGGATCTTCGTCGGTGTCCTCGGAAAGCGGCTCGGGATCCAGCCCGACGGCTGGCAGGAGGAGGCGGCCGACTGGCCGTCCATCGCCGACGTCGCCGAATTCGACGACATCTACGAACTCCGTGAACAGAAGCGAGCCATGAAAGAGGCCAAGAGCTAGCCGGCAGCTACCGGCTGCCCGCTCTCACATCCCGGCCACCGTCTCCTCGACGAGCATGTCGACCACCGCTTTCAGCGCGTCCTGCTCCGACGCACCTGCGGCGAGCTGTTTTTCGTAGACGGCGCGTTGCTGATCGGCGCTGGTGCCGCGCGCCATGATCTCCCGCGCGTTCTCGATCTCGGCGACGCACCCGAGGTGTTCGGCATCCTCCATGACCAGCTCGATCCACTCTTCGATGAGCTCGTCGAACGGAACCAGCTCGCCTCTGCCGAAGTCCATCAGTCCCTCGGAGTGGCCGTAGCGTTGGGCCCGCCAGCGGTTCTCCGAGATGAGCATCGGCGCGTAGGAGCGCCATTTCTGGTTGTCGACGCGCTTGCGCCACAGCATGCGAAGGGTGCACAGGAAGTAGGCGGCGATTGTGAGTGAGTCGTCGATGCGTGTCGGAAGGTCGCAGATCCGCATCTCCAGGGTCTGATATCTCGCGCTGGGACGCAGGTCCCACCAGATCTTCGAGGCATCCTCGATGAGCCCGGCGCCGACGAGGACGTCGACGTGGCGCATGTACTCGCCCCAGCTGCTGAACTCCGAGGGCAGCCCGGTCCGTGGCATCGAGTTGAAGACGCTGAGGCGATAGCTCTTGAGGCCGGTGTCGATCCCGCCCCAGAACGGCGACGAAGTGCTGAGAGCCAGCAGGTGGGGCAAGAAGTAGGCGGCCTGATTCATCAGATCGATTCGGGTGTCGTCGTCGTCGATTCCGACATGAACGTGCATCCCGCAGATCAAGAGCCTGCGAACCACGCCCTGCATCTCCCCCGCCAGGATGTTGTACCGCTCTTTGTCGGTATGGAGCTGCCGGGTCCAGTCGGCGAAAGGATGCGTCGAGGCGGCAATGGGTGCCAGCCCGTGCCGGTCGGCGACGGCGGCGACCGAGCTACGGAGCCGCTCGAGTTCAGCACGGGCTTCCGACAACGACGTGCATACCTTCGTCCCGATCTCGATCTGCGACCGCATGAATTCGGGACTGACCTGACCACTGAGCCGCTCTTCTGCCTGTTGCATCAGCTCGGGAGGAGGATCGCGGACGAGGTCGCGCGTCTCTCTATCGACGAGGAGGTATTCCTCTTCGATGCCGACGGTGAATGGCGGTTCGTGGACCATCGGTCGTCTCTTGCTCGAGTGCGGCGAGCTTACCGCGGGTAGAGTCGCCGGACCATGGAGCGGCCGGCGGCGCACGACGAACTACAGCGACGGGTGCAGGGATTCCTCGACACCACAGGGCTCGACTACGAGGTCATGCCGTGCGACCCAGACCTCGCCGACACCGCGTTGTTCTGCGAGCACTACGGGATTCCGCTCGAACGTTCCGCCAACACGATCCTGGTCGCGTCGAAACGGCCGCGCGGCCGTTATGCACTCTGTGTGGTCCTTGCCACCGGCCGATTGGACGTCAATCGGGCGGTGTGCCGGGAACTCGACGTGAAGAAGGCGTCGTTCGCGTCCGCCGACGAGACCGTCGAGGTGACCGGCATGATGATCGGTGGCGTCACTCCCCTGGCCATACCAGCCGATCTCCCCATCCTGGTCGATGCTGCGGTCATGGAGCCGGATTGGATCGTTCTCGGCGGCGGCGACCGTTCATCCAAGATTCGAATTTCGCCCGGGATCTTCCGCCGGATCGAACCGGCTCGCGTCGTGGACGGCCTGGCTGTTGCGGTTCAGCCCTGAGCGAGCGCCTCGTTCAGCTTGGCGTCGTCAAGCGGTCCGTACCAGCCGCCGAGGACCGCCCCGTCGCGACCGATGACGATGAAGGCAGGTTGTCCCCTGACCCCGAAGTGATTCCAGCTGTCGAATCCGCGATCCCAGGTCATGAGGAACGAGGTGGTTCCGTAGTCCGCCACGAAGTCGTAGGCCTCCGCCAGGCTGTCCTGGGTACCGACGCCCACCACGGTGATCTCTCCGGCGTTGTCGCGAGCAAACTGCTCGACCTCCGGCGCTTCGCGCCGGCAGAAGGGTCAGTGCGGCGCCCAAAACCAGAGCAACAGCGGCGACTCGCCGGTGGCCAGTGTGTTGAGGGCGAGTTCTGATCCGTCTGCGAGGTTGACGACGTTGACCATGGGCAGGTCACTTGCGATGTGCGTCGCGGCGGCGCTGGTCGTCGCGGAGCCGTCCGTTCCGTCCGGCGCAGTGGCCATCGGGGTGGTCTCGGCGCTTCCGTCGTCTGTGATCACCCCGCCGGTGGCCAACGTCGGCTGCGGTGTCGTCGTCCCCTGCAAGACGCCTGGTCCGTCGTCGTTGCCGCCAATGCCCCCGCAGGCGGCGGCGATGAAGGCGAAGACGAGCACGATCGCAACTGTTCTGGGTTTCATCAGTCCTCGGGTCGGCCCCCACCTAACGTCGGGAGACGCGATCTTGTTCCGGAAACCTGGCAGGCGGCTTGGTCGCAGTGCGGACGGCGAGAACCGGCAGGCCGATCGCAACGACCCCGGCAAAGAGGAACCACTGGACCGCATAGCCGAGATGGGGCCCCTCCCCGGGGTCCGGGATCGCCGCCGGGATCGGGAATTGCTGCCCGGCTGCGCTCTGTCCGAGGAGCTGGACGTAGACGGGGGCGAGGTCCAGATCGATCTGTTGCTGGAGGCGATCGATATCCGGGCGGGAAATCTTGTCGAGTTCGCCCTCGGTGGGGTCGCGCGGGCCGAACCGACCGGGCGTCTCGGACAACCGGATGATCCCTTCGACCGTGATCGTTCCGGACGGCGGCGGGGCTTCGGCGACCGGCGGTCCCGACACGTCGAGAGGCACCCAGCCCCGGTCGACGATCACAGCCGACCCATCGGCCAGCACCAGAGGGGTGAGAACGTGCTGTCCGGATACCCCGGAGCGGGTGCGGTTGCGCACCAGCACTTCCTCGGAGGGTATGTAGACGCCTCGCACCACGACCCGTCGGAACTCGATTGCGTCGCCGACGCCGGTATCGAGCGTGTCGAATTCGACTGCGGCCGTGGCGGTGCGCGCCTCGACCCTGGCCACAAAATCCCGGCGATCCTCGAGGCGCCGCAATTGCCAGAACCCGAGGGCCACAAACGAGGCGATCGCGATGAGACCGATGAGGAGTCCGGTCACCCAGATAGGCCGGCGAAGAAACGAGAAATCTCGACCGTTCACGTCGTGATGTCGTAGCGGCCACCCGTCCGCCAGTAAACGCCGTCGGCACGTGTGAGGTAGCCCTCGTCGACGAGGTAACGACGGAGCGCGGCGTAGTCCTGGTGGAAGAGTTGCAGCATGAAGTTCACCTGGCGTTCCGGGTATCGCATCCCGGGCTCGAATTCCTGGGCGAGCCGCTCCAGGACGACGAGCCGCTTGGCACGCTGGGTCGGAATCGATGTGAGCCGGCTCCCGGAGAAGAAGCGAGCGAGGATCGTGGCCTCTTCGTCAGACCATTCGCCGTCCATGATCCCTTCGTCGACCGGTTCGAGCTGAGGAAGCGACGCTGCCATCTCGCGCAAGGCTGCCTGGTCGAGACGGCCCGTGTCGTCGATGATCCCGAATTCCCGAAGCCGGCCGTAGGCCTGGGCCACACGGCGCTGCGGGACATCGAGCTGTTCGGCAAGCTGCACAACGTCCACCCGGTCCGCGGCGGCATGGCCGAGAACCGCAAGCCGGACTGGATCCATGACGAGCCGAAGGTATTCGGTGGGATTCGGCACGGCGCCAGAGTACAGGTTCGGTGAGTCTTCTAACCTGCGTCGCCATGAGGCTTCACCTTGTACGGCATGCGCCGACCGCCGAAACCGGGAAACGTCTGACCGGGCGCCTTCCCGGTGTTCCGATAACCGTCGCCGGCAGCGAGGCCGCGCACGAGGTCGGTCGGGCCCTGACCGGCGAAGGCGTAGCCTCGCTCTACTCGTCACCGGTGCAACGGTGCCGGGAAACAGCGCGGGCCATCGGTGCCGAGCTCGGTCTGCGTCCCACCGTGTACAAGAGCTTCACGGAAGTCGACTACGGGACGTGGGCGGGCCGATCGATGGGGTCGCTCCGACGGACGAAGCTGTGGAAGCAGCTATTCGTGGCACCTTCACGCGTACGTTTTCCGGGAGGGGAAACGCTCGGTGAGGTCCAGGCACGGGCCGTAGCGGCCGTAGAGGCGCTCGCCGCCGCCTCGCCGGAAGGGGCGGTCGTGGTCGTGTCGCACGGTGACGTGATCAAGTCTGTATTGGCGCACTACATCGGAACACCGCTCGACATGTTCCAGCGGATCGTGGTCGAGCCACTGTCGGTATCCACCATCGAGCTTCGACCCGACGGCTTCCCGCTCGTGCTGGCCATGAACCGGAAGCCGACCTCGTGAGATCGCTCGGCAACGTCGACGTGTTCACCGCCGGCGCGGTGGGGTCACCGGGCCACCGGACGTTCTACCTGCAGGTAGGTGGCGACGACACGATGCTGTGGTTCCTGATCGAGAAGCAACAGGTGGCCGCCCTCGCCGAACGGACGCACGACGTGCTCCAAGCGTTCGACGAACCGCCCGATCAACTCGAACGCCAGGAGCTGGATCCTCCCGGCGAAGTGGCGTTTCGGGTCGGTGAGATCGCAATGGGAATCCTCGACGACCGGGCCGTTGTGGTGCTGCATCCGACGGACGAGAACCTCGAGCCTGTTGAGTTCAGCGTGGGGCTCGATCGTCTCGCCGTCATGGCGACCCATGCGTTCGAGGTCGTGGCCGCCGGCCGGCCGCTCTGTCCCCGCTGCAGTCTCCCCAGGGACCCCGAGGGCCACGCCTGCCCGGCTTCCAATGGAGACCTTCGCCACCACCGCCCATGACCGGCTGGAATCCGCGTGTCGAGCGGCTCATCGGACGGTTCACGATGGCCTCGAACACCACCCTGCTGGCGGAGACCGACGACGGCGAGTCCGTCGTGTACAAGCCGTCGGCCGGGGAACGACCGCTCTGGGACTTCCCCCCCGAAACTCTGGCAGTTCGGGAGGTTCTGGCGTACGAATTGTCGGCCGCAATGGGCCTCGACATCGTTCCCGAAACGGTGCTCGGCGACGGTCCGCTGGGTCCCGGGTCGGTGCAGCGGTTCGTCGACGTCGACGAGTCGTTCGATCCGGTGCCCTGGATTCGCCACGGTCATGATGCCCTGTGGCCGGTGGCCGTCTTCGACATCGTGGCGAACAACGCCGATCGCAAGGCGGGCCACGTGCTGCTCACCGCCACCGGCCGCCTCTTCGCCATCGATCACGGCCTGACGTTTCATCCCGATCCGAAGCTGCGAACCGTGCTGTGGGCCTTCGCCGGTGCCCGTCTCCCCGACGCCATGGTGGTAGTCGTCGACGCCGCGGCAGCAGAGATACGCGGGACGTTCGGCGATCGCGTCGAAGCAACACTGGGCCGGGAGGAACGGCAGGCCCTGCAGGACCGCATCGACGGGCTGCGCACGTCGCAGGTCCATCCCCAGCCGCCCGACGACCGTCCGGCGGTGCCGTGGCCGCCATATTGAGA
Source organism: Acidimicrobiia bacterium (assembly GCA_041609395.1). Lineage (GTDB taxonomy): Bacteria > Actinomycetota > Acidimicrobiia > Spongiisociales > JAOTWH01 > JBFIQU01. The sequence goes on from JBFIQU010000022.1 coordinate 5,858, forward strand.
ACTCGGGCTCAGCCGCCGCCGCGTGCGATGCCGCCGGTGCGGCGCGGGTCTGCGACCTCGAAGAGGCCCGCCGAGTGGTCCCACAGCGCTGCCTGCACTCCGCCGAAATACATGGACCGATCAGGGAACCCGCGTTTGCCCAGCTCATCGTGTCGGCCAATCGGGAGTCCCGGTTCGTGAGCGATGACGGCCGATCCCTGGAACTCCTCGACGTGGAGTCGCGGATGCTCGATTGCGTCGGTGAGCGCCATGCCGCGATGGATGAAGTTGTGGAGTGACTGGGCCAGCGCCGACGTGATCCGGCTGGCGCCCGGAGACCCGATGGCGAGCACCTCACCTGGCTTGTAGGCGATGGTCGGCGCCATGTTGGACGGCAGGCGCGTGCCCGGTGTGAATCCGTGGTAGCCGTCGGGCAGCAGTTCCAGTTCACCGAGCGAGTTGTTGAGCCACATTCCGGTCCCGGGAATCATGACGCCCGACCCATATCCGGCGGACACCGTCATCGAGCAGGCGGTGCCGTCCGAGTCGACTGCCGACACGTGAATCGTGGACGGAGAGGCCAGGAGCGTGCCGAAGTCGCCCATGTGGGCCGCCTCGAGGAGGACGCGTGCCGCAGCGGTCCGATCGTCGGCGGCATCGAACACGCGATCGCGATAGCTGAACACGGCGTGTTGGGCCGCGGCGTGCCGAGCGACATGCTCGGCTTCCGGGGCGTCGGCCGGCACCCCGGCAAGCAGAATGAGCAAAGCCGCCAGGGAGGCGCCACCGACGGCGGGGGGCGGGTTCGTCGCAATCTTCCAGTCGTCGAGGTCGATGACGGTCGGCGCCCTCACAATCGGCCGGTACGCCTCGAGATCGGCCATCGTGATGATGCCGCCGTTGGCTTCCATGTCTTCGACCATGCGCCGGCCGAGTTCGCCCGTGTAGAAGCACGCCGCTCCTTCGCGGGCCAGCAGCCGCAGAGCATCGCCCAGCCCCGCGATCTTCACGAGGTCGCCCTCGTGGAGCCGCTTGCCGTTGGAATGATGAAGCGCGGCGTGGCTCTCCGGCAACCATCCGAATATCAACTCCGCGCTGTACGCCATGTAGTCCGACGAGGTGCGGCCGAGAGGGAACCCACGGTCGGCCCACTCGATAGCCGGCTCGAGGACAACCGCCCACGGCAGTTCGCCGTAGCGTTCCATGGCGGCGCCGAGACCGGCAATGGCGCCGGGAGTCGCCACCGAGCCGTGTCCGATGATCGTTTTCATGCCGCCGCCGTACTCCATGAAGATCTCACGCCCGCCTCCGCCGAACCGCTCGGCGGGCAGGCCCCGTCCCGGCATTTCCGCGTAGGCATCGATCACGACGGGGTCCCGGTCACGGGGGTGGACCGTCACGAACCCCGACGCTCCCGGTCCGATGATTCCCGGGTCGGTGCACATGGCGGCGAAACAGGCGGCTACGGCCGCGTCGACGGCGTTCCCGCCCTGGTCGGCGGTCACGGCGCCCGCGTTCGCTGCAATCTGCGAGCTGGCTGCGATGCTGACCCGGCGCATGGGCGGGGAGGGTAGCGCCTGTCAGCCGGCGGGGGTCGCGTCGGGGGACGCGAAGACACCGACGGGCTCGTCACGCACGTGAACCTGATCTGCGATGATCTCGAGGCGGCTGCGCCGGCCGTCGGGTGCGTCCCAGAAGCGGCGCTGGATCGATCCGGCGACCCAGATCCGCCGCCCGACGGCGATCGGCTCGTCGAGGAGGTCGCCGTCCGGTTCCCACACGGTGACGGGAACGACATCGAGGCGCGGCGTCGGTTCCTCGCGCCGCACGGTGACGAGCAACCGGATCAGGGTGGAGCCACTGTCGAAGGTCCGGAGTTCCGGCGGGGCGGCAAGCCGGCCGGCAATCACGACGAGGTTGAGGTCCATGACCTCCATCCTTTCCGGGGAAGGCGGAGGATGTGCACCGTATGTGCAGGGTGTGACACGTTCGGGGTAGCGTCCGACGCACGACACCGGAGGGAGGGCACGAGTGAGTGACGTCTTCGCGGATGGGGCCGTCAATAGGGCTTTCGCCGTAGCCGCGTTCAACCGAACCTGGGATCTGATCGACACGTCCGGCCGCACCGCCGCCGAAACCCAGGAAATGCTCCACCTGGCACACGTCTCCCGCTGGCATTGGGAGCGCGCCGATGGGTACGGGGCGAAGCAGGAATCGGTCGGCGACTGGTTGCTGGCAAGGGTCTACGCGCTTGCCGGTGACGCGAACTCGGCCCGGCGCTACGGCGAGTCGTCGCTTCGCGCAGCCTCCCGGGGCGATCTCGGCCCGTTCTTCTCCGGCTACGGACATGAAGCCCTGGCCCGGGCAGCCCGGCTCGCCGGCGACAGCGACGCCATGTCGCAGCACTTGCACAAGGCCCGGAGCCTTGCCGAGCAGGTCGCCGATGCCGATGATCGCAAGGTTCTCGAAGCCGATCTCGACGCCATCGCCTGAGGGCGACATCCGGCGCGAACGGTCGCGATGGTGAAGTCCGATCGATACCGGACCTGTAACCTGGCCCGCCATGGATCTCTCGGTCACCGATCTCGGTCACGATCTGTATCTCATCGATGCCGGCATGCACGACGAACCGCATCGATTGGCGTGTTACCTGTTCGACACGCCACACCGGGTTCTCATCGAATGCGGGCCATCCCGCTCGATCGGTCACTTGTTCGCCGCTCTCGACCACCTCGGCGTCGACGATGTGGCCACGATGGTGGTCACCCACATCCATCTCGATCACGCCGGCGGCGCCGGTCACTTTGCCGGCAGGTTCCCGAATGCGCGCATCGGTGTTCATACCAGCGGAGCGCGGCATCTCGCCGATCCGGATCGGCTTTGGAACTCGGCCACCCGTATCTACGGCGAAGACGGCATGCAACGGCTGTGGGGCCCGATGGAACCCATCGACCGGGACCGTTTGCTCGTGCTCGACGACGGGGACGTCGTGCCTCTCGGATCCGGCAGAACGATCGACGTGTTGCATACGCCGGGCCACGCCCGGCATCACCTGGTGTTTCACGAAGCCGAGACCGGTGGATGTTTTGTCGGTGATGCCGTCGGCATCGCGTTCCCGCACGGGCACGTCGTGCAGCCCGTCACTCCCCCGCCCGACTTCGAGCCGTATCTCGTGACGGACCAGCTGCGCCGCATGGCGGCCCTGGAGCCGTCGTTTCTCGGGTTTGCCCACTTCGGTCCAGACGAGGATCCACAACAATCGCTGCAGCAGGCCGAGGAACGGTTGTGGTCATGGATCCGGTTCGTCGAGGGCCTTCCCGACGACGATGCGAAGGCGGCCGACTCGCTTCGCACCTGGGTGATCGGCGACTACCGGGCTGCGGGCTACGACGACGACATGATCGCCGTCTACGACAGGAACACGTTCTGGCCCATGCAGGTCACGGGTATCCGCCGCTGGCTGTCGCAGCGCGACGGGGGCTGAACCTCAGAGAGCAGAGGCGTTCGTGATGCCGGGTATCTGCATCCCGGCCGGGTTTTCGGTCCGTTTTCCGTAGACGTACAGCGGCATGCCGACCTCGAGGTGCTGGCGCAGGAAGTCCATGTCTTCGAGGGTCACGCGTACGCACCCGTGACTTGCCGGCTCGGTGGGCACACTCGTCGAGCCGTGAATCGCATATCCGCCACGGAAGTAGAACGGTCGGTAGAGGCTTCCCAAGTAGGACCGCCGCCACCCCTCGATCTGGCGCTGGAAACGGAACTCCCCTTCCGGCGTGTTGGCCCGGATCATCGATCCCCCACGACCACGGTAGGTCGCACCGTTTCCGGACGAAACGGGGACAACCGCTTCGACCTTGTTGTCCCGGACGAGGAAGAGCACCTGCTTGGCCAAGTCGACCTCGATCCTGTCGGCGTCCTCGCGGACCCGTACGATCGGCTTGTGGGTGAGCAGATCCCAATACTCGGGCCGGAAAACGCCGTCGCGGAGCAGGCCGTGATACTTCTGGAACGCCTCCACTGCCTTGAGTGTCGTGCGGTCGAACTCGTCGCCGTCACCGGGCCGGAAGCCGGCCTCGGTCAAGGCGGCTTTGACTGCGGCAACAGCAGGGCCGCTGTCGCCCTGAACCAGGGTATAGACCCGCTGCTCGGGATGGACGTCGTCGGCAGGGCGTGGTGCGTCCACCGGATTGCCCACCGCTACGACGGTTGCGAGCACAACGGAGATCAGCGATGCCAACATGATGTGGTTTACCCGGCCTCGAGTCGCTGAAACGTGTATCGGACCTACGTTGCGATTTCTGAACTCAACCTATCAATTCCTGGAAATGCCGGGTCGGCCTTGGTGATCGCACCCATGAGCTTGGTGGCCGTTCCCTTGTCGCCGAGGACGTTGGCGGCACGGGCGGCCACATACCAGCGACGCAACTCGTCGTCGGGGGCGTCGGCGGTGATGCGTTGCGGTTTGACCGCATCCCAGGCGGCCTTCGCATCACCACGATCGAGCAGGTGCGAGGCATAGACGACGCGCCCCTCGTTGAGGGCTTCGCGGGTGCCACCGAGTTTGCGGAACAGGTTCCAGGTCTTCGTCACCTCGCCCGGTCGATCGAGGGCTCTGAGTGCGTCCATTTCGATGGCCATGTGACTGGTGTCGCCGGCGAGGCGGCGGAACGTGCGGAGCTCGCGCAGAGCCGTCTCCCACTCTCCGCATCGGTAGGCGGCAAGGCCGAGGAGCTCCCTGATCTCAGCGACCCGCGCGCTTTGAGCCTTGGCATCACGGGCCCGGCCGAGGGCACGGCGGTAGTCGCCCTGGAGGTAGGCAGCGGCCGCTTCGGCGACCGCTTTGAGCGCTTCAGGGGCACGCTGCGGCGACGTGGTCCGGTTCACGGCGTCCTGGATCCAGGCCGGCAGGATCATGCCGCCGGTGGTCAGCGGCGGGCTACCGGGGGTGCGTTTCGGTGAGCGCTGCCCGTTGGGGTCGGGGCGCGTCCGGCGGGCCGGTTGCTTCGGTCCCGATCGCGGCGGCCTGGGCCCGGAGCGGCCCTTGGGCGCATTGCGGCCCGGCCGGCCCGGACGCGATGGACGGCCGCCAGGACGCGATGGACGGCTGCCAGGACCCGAGGGACGGCCGCCCGAGCCACGGCGCGGCGGCCGGCCCGATGTTGGTTTCTTGGCGGCCATCGACGCTCCTCTCCGGGCGGTTACGCGGTTGGGCCGCCCGTCGTGGGCGGCCCAAACCTACTCAAAACTCGGCGGCGACCTACTCTCCCGGGGACTCGCGTCCCAAGTACCATCGGCGCTGGCGGGCTTAACTTCCGTGTTCGGAATGGGAACGGGTGGGTCCCCGCCGCTATCGCCACCGAAAACCTCTGAGTACTCAACACGTTGAGCACTCCATAGCGAGCACGCACGTCGGCAGGTGTTCAAATCCAAGCCCTCGGCCTATTAGTACCGGTCGGCTGAATGCATTGCTGCACGTACACGTCCGGCCTATCAACCTGGTGTTCTGCCAGGGGCCTTACCCGGTAATCCGGTGAGAGGTCTCATCTTGGAGCCGGCTTCGCACTTAGATGCTTTCAGCGCTTATCCGTTCCATACGTAGCCAACCAGCCGTGCCCTTGGCAGGACAACTGGCACACCAGAGGTATGTCCATCCCGGTCCTCTCGTACTAGGGACAGCTCTCCTCAGACCTCTTGCGCCTGCGACGGATAGGGACCGACAGTGTTGTTACTCCCGGACATCCGTTTGATGTCCGGTGGCCAGGTCATCTCTGCCTGGCTCTGCATGTCGCCATGCAGCTCGGACTGTACCTTCACGGACCCTGATTCCGAGGGCCGTGTCCGGCGTCCAGTCTCTGAGGGTTCTGAAAACCAATCACGTCGGAGAGTCGCCATCGCCGATAGGTGCCGTTGCCGTTCATTGTGAACGCCAAACGAACCAGATCGTGAAACCCTTCACGGGTGCGATGTCGTCCGGCTGCCATAGCCGAGACGATGGCTTCGAAAGTCTCGAAGCTTCGACGCTTCTCCGACAGGAGGGGATTGCGATGGAAAAAGGGAATCACGCGCTCGAGCAAGTCGCTTCGCCGGCGTACGACGAAGACGAGGGTTCGGTCGGATTCCCGGTGCCGATCATTGGTGACGATACGGCCGCATCCGAGAATCGATCGATACTGCTCGAGTACAGCAGCTCGCTCCGAGTTCTGGCTTACCCTGAACTCAGGAACGAGTTGGAACCCGAAACTCGAATCGGGGCGTCGTGTCACCCCAACCGAAAAGGTTCCTTCTCCATCGGCGAATCCGCTCAGATAGGCTTCCAGCCTTCCCTGCTGATCGTCCGGGTCACCTGACGGGTTTTCACTGCTCATGCGTCTGCAGGCTATGGCGGGCCTGTGACACAGAAGCGAGTACCGCAGGATGCTTCCGGATGTTCCAGCATATGGCCGGATTTTGAGACAGCAATGTTCACTGTCTCACGACGTTCTAAACCCAGCTCGCGTGCCTCTTTAACGGGCGAACAGCCCGACCCTTGGGACCTGCTCCAGCCCCAGGATGAGACGAGCCGACATCGAGGTGCCAACCCCCGCCGTCGATATGGACTCTTGGGCGGGATGAGCCTGTTATCCCCGGGGTACCTTTTAGCCGTTGGCCTTGGCGCTTCCACATGCCGCCAAGGGATCATTAGGCCCTACTTTCGTATCTGCTCGACTTGTAGGTCTCGCAGTCAAGCTCCCTTGTGCCCTTACACTCGCCGCCTGATTGCCAACCAGGCTGAGGGAACCTTTGGGCGCCTCCGTTACGCTTTAGGAGGCCACCACCCCAGTGAAACTGCCCGCCAGACACTGTCCGTGATCCGGATAACGGATCGACGTTAGAAGCCCAATGTGAGAAGGGTGGTATTTCAAGGTTGGCTCCACGGCAGCTAGCGCCACCGCTTCAAAGCCTCCCACCTATCCTGCACATCACACACCAAACTCCAATGTCAAGCTGCAGTAAAGGTCCCGGGGTCTTTCCGTCCTGTCGCAGGTAGTGAGCATCTTTACTCACACTGCAATTTCGCCGAGTCTCTGGTTGAGACAGCGCCCAAGTCGTTACGCCATTCGTGCAGGTCGGAACTTCACCTGAATCCCCCGGTTTCCCGGGAGGGCAGACTATGCCTTCATCTCGCAAGCTGTTCGATGATCTCCTTTGGGTCGTAGCGTCGACGGCCGCTGGGATTCATCCCGGCCGCCATCTCGACTATGGACCGGAGCCCCTTCCTCTGCAGATGCCGGCCCATGGCCATGGCGTCGCAGATCGACTTCATGATGATGAAGTCGCCGTGCTTCCCCGACAGCAGCGGCCAGCGCTCGAAGTGAGGCAGGACGCTGCTGCGGAGCGAACGGAGGGCTCGCACCTCCCATTTCAGAGTCTTGTCGCCGGGATCAGGCCGGATCGACCCACAACCGAAGTAGTCGTGGATGGCCCGGAGGACCTCGGCTCGGTCGGCGTTTTGGCTCACCGACGCACTCGGTCGCACCTCCCAACCAACGCGTAGCGTCGGTCGGGGTGCGATCGATACGGTGAAGCATCCTTCGCCGTCGAAGTAACCCGAAATGTATGAGGGGAGATCGATTGCAGCTGTGCGAGAGCCCGCGTCTTGCGTCGGACGTAGATTTGTCACGGTACGGACCGTATCGGTCCGGGGTGACAGGAACCGACGCCTCGCCTTTCGGCTCAGTCGTTACGGGGCCATGCTCGAGAGCAGAGGGCTTCCCACGGCATTACCCGCCGTCTGTCGCTGCGTCCTTGATCGCAGCAGCCGGTGTGGGCTTCGCCGTTATGAGCGGGTTTGGTGGTTGCATGCGGAGTCGCCTCCGCAGCGGGCAATTCAATTACCCGACAAGGAATTTCGCTACCTTAGGACCGTTATAGTTACGGCCGCCGTTTACTGGGGCTTGGTTTCAGAGCTTCGCCGAAGCTAACCCCTCCACTTAACCTTCCAGCACCGGGCAGGCGTCAGAGCGTATACGTCGTCTTGCGACTTAGCACGCTCCTGTGTTTTTAGTAAACAGTCGCTTGGGCCAGGTCACTGCGGCCCCCTCAGGCTCAGGACGCGAAGTCCGTCACCTTACCGGGGCGCCCCTTCTCCCGAAGTTACGGGGCCAATTTGCCGAGTTCCTTAACCAGAGTTCTCTCGCTCGCCTTGGTATTCTCTACCTGTCCACCTGTGTCGGTTTGGGGTACGGGCACCACACGAACTCGCTAGAGATTATTTCTTGGCGGCATGGGTTCAACGGCTTCCCCTGATTCGGGTCGGCATCGCGTCTCAGGCTTCACGAGGTCCGGATTTGCCTAGACCTCACCCTGCTCGCTTGCCCCGGGAACAACCAACGCCCGGGTCCGTCTACCCTTCCGCGTCATCCCATCGCTGACCTAGTACCAGCCGGGTCGGTAGGCCCCGTAGGGCTTTCCTTAGCAGACTGGATTCGGTCTGGACGCGCGTGTGGTGGTACTGGAATATCAACCAGTTGTCCATCGACTACGCCTCTCGGCCTCGCCTTAGGTCCCGACTAACCCTGGGCGGACGAGCCTTCCCCAGGAACCCTTGGACATTCGGCGGAGGAGATTCTCACTCCTCTTTCGCTACTCATGCCGGCATTCGCACTCGCACGGCCTCCACGGCTGGCTTCCGCCGCCGCTTCAGTGGCCGTACGACGCTCCTCTACCGATCCCGTCGCCTGGACCCGGCGCCCCGGAGGGCATCGGGCCGAGCTATTGACGGAATCCCGCAGCTTCGGCGCAGAACTTGAGTCCCGTTACATCTTCCGCGCGGAGTCACTCGACCAGTGAGCTGTTACGCACTCTTTAAAGGAATGGCTGCTTCTAAGCCAACCTCCTGGCTGTTTGGGCAACTCCACATCGTTCCTCACTTAGTTCTGACTTGGGGGCCTTAGCTGGCGGTCTGGGCTGTTTCCC
>JBFIQU010000023.1:0-14706 GCA_041609395.1 Acidimicrobiia bacterium
GGCCTCTCCCTGAAAGGGGGAGGCTGAAGAGGGCGACCCCGGTTTCTGCCCTCGAAGTAGAGGCGGAAGAAGGCCGCGCAGGGCTGCCCGTGGAAAGCAGAGGCAGACGCAAGGGCACCCTGTTCGTTGACGTTTCCGCTCACTTCGGGCATCATGCCGTGGTGATCTGATCGGGATCGTGATCGAGGAGTGATGATGCTGAAGCGGGAATTTCCGAGGGGCTGACACAACCCCGCACTTCGGCTCGCCTCGGCCGTACTGCTCCAATTCCTGACCGTCTCGTTCACGCGTGTGCCTGAACTCGAACCGGGAACCGCCACATGATTCCGATCCGCCAATACTGGAACTTGCTCCGTCACTACCTCCGGCCGCAGCGCGCCCGGGTTGCGGTGCTGGCGATCCTGCTCTTGTCGTCGATCGCGCTCCAGGTCGCCAACCCCCAGGTCATCAAGCGGTTCATCGATCGCGCCGTCGCCGGTGAACCGGGCCTGGTCGGGCTGGCCGCCCTGTTTCTGGTCGTGGCCATCTCACACCAGGCATTCATGGTTACCGCCCGGTGGCTCGCCGAACACATCGGATGGACCGCCACCAACGAGCTACGGCGCGACCTTGCGGCCCATGTGCTCGATCTCGACATGGGATTCCACAAGGAGCACAGTCCGGGCGAACTCGTCGAACGCATCGACGGCGACGTGACCGCGCTCTCGAACTTCTTCAGCCAGTTCAGCGTGCAGGTGCTCGGCAACCTGCTCCTCCTGCTCGGGGTGCTGGTGCTGCTCACGCGTGAGAGCGCCGTCATCGGCCTCGCCATGACCGCGCTGGCGATTGCGGCTTTCGCCGGGATGGTGCGAATGCAACAGATCGCCTCGGCATGGTGGCGAGACGTTCGGGCGCGCCGCGCCGAGTTCTACGGCTATTTGGGAGAGGTCGTCGGCGCGACCGAGGACATCCGTGCGAACGGCGCAGACGACTTCATACAGCGCCGCTTCACCGAGATGCACCGGGCATGGCTGCCGTGGGAAATCAAGGGCCGGTGGGGCTGGTCGGTGTTGTGGGGCACCAACATCGTCTACTTCGCAGTCGGCAACGCCGCGATCTTCGCCCTCGGCTCGTGGCTGTTCAACGACGGTCGTCTGTCGCTGGGGTCGGTGTATCTCGTGTTCTTCTACACCGAGATGCTGCGACCTCCGCTCGATCGGATCAGGCACCAGATGGAGGACATGCAGAAGGCAGGTGCCGCCATCTCCCGGGTTCGCGAGCTCTTCGGCCGTGAAACGGCCCTTGTCGACGCGGGCACGGCGTCTCTGCCCGACGGGCCCCTCGCCATCGAGTTCGATCGGGTGGATTTCACGTACGAGGACGGCGACGACGATGGGCGCCGGGTGCTGCACGACATCACCGTGAGCGTCGCCCCCGGGCGCGTGATCGGCGTGCTCGGTCGCACCGGAAGCGGCAAGACGACGATGGCCCGGCTGCTGGCACGCCTCTACGACCCCGAGCGTGGGACCGTGAAGGTCGGCGGGGTAGCCGCTCCGGAGGCCAAGCTGTCGTCGCTGCGCCGGCGGGTTGGCATGGTGACCCAGGACGTGCAGCTGTTCCACGCCACCATCCGGGACAACCTGACGTTCTTCGACGACTCGGTGACCGATGATCGGCTGTGGCAGGTTCTCGAAGAGCTCGGCCTTGCCGACTGGGTGCGAGCCAAACCCGCCGGGCTCGACACGGTGCTGCAAGCCGGGGGAGGCGGGCTCTCGGCGGGCGAGGCGCAGCTGCTGGCGTTCGCCCGCATCTTCCTCGAGGACTCCGGTCTCGTCGTCCTCGACGAGGCCTCGTCCCGTCTCGACCCGGCCACCGAGCAGCTCATCGAACGGGCGATCACCCGTCTGCTCGACGACCGCACCGGGTTCATCATCGCCCACCGTCTCGAAACGGTCGAGCGGGCCGACGACATTCTCATCCTGGAGGACGGACGTGTCATCGAATTCGGCTCGCGCCGGGAGCTTGCCGCGGATCCCTCCTCGCGGTTTGCCCGCCTGTTGCGAGCCGGCATCGAAGAGGTGCTGGCATGAAGCGTGTTTCGTCCCTCAGGATGATCGCGGGCCTGATCCGGGCTCATCCGATGCGGTGGACCGTCAACGCGCTCGCCTGGACCGCGATCTGGGCGATGCCGATCTTGGCCGGGTTGATCCTGCAAGCCTTCTTCGACCGGCTCGAGACGGGGACGGGTCTCAACGCCACGACGCTCGTCGTCCTGATGCTGGCGTACGGGGCGGGCCGGCTCGCAGTGATGTTCGGCGGAATGCTGAACGACGGCCATTTCTGGTTCCGCAGCGAGACGCTGCAGCGGTCGAACATGTTCAGGGCGATCCTCCGGCGACCCGGTGCCACCGCAGTGCGGCACGCCCCCGGTGAGGTGATCTCGCGATTCCGGGACGATGTCGAGCACACGGCGGAGACCACGAGCTGGACCGTCGACCTGGTCGGTGCGGTGGTGTTCGCCGCCGTCGCCGTCACCATTCTGATCACGATCGATCCGGTGATGACGGTGCTCGCCTTCTTGCCGCTCGTGGCCGTGACCTATCTCGCCGAACGGGCCGGGAGCCGCATCCGGCAGTACCGGCAGGCCGCCCGCGAGGCGACCGGCCTGGTCACCGAGTCGATCGCCGAGATGTTCACGGCCGTCCAAGCCGTCAAGGTGGCCGGGGCGGAGGCTCCAATGCTCGGCAATCTCGTCGTCCGCAACGATCGGAGGAAACAGCTCGAGGTGCGCGACAAGGCGTTCGAGGCACTGCTCGACGGGACGTTCTGGAGCACCGTGAACGTCGGAACCGGGTTGATCCTCCTCGTGGCCGCGGCCCAGCTGCGGGGTGGTGGCGATTTCAGCGTCGGCGACTTCTCCCTCTTCGTCTACTTCATGGGGTCGGCTTCCGAGCTGGTCACGATCCTCGGGCTGTTCATGGCCAGGGTGCGGCAGGCGTCGGTCTCGTTCACCCGAATGGGAGAAATCGTCGGCTCAGAGCGACCCAGCGGCGACCTCGTGCGAGCCCACGACCTCCACCTGGTGGGAGCGCTGCCGCCGCTACCCGAGCCCGACGGCCACGGCGACCCGCTGAATGTGGTGGAGGCACGCCGGCTCTCCTACACCTACCCGGAGAGCGGCGCCACGGTCGGACCAATCGATCTCGAGCTCCATCGCGGGTCGTTCACCGTGATCACCGGCCGGGTCGGATCCGGCAAGACGACCGTGGTGCGGATGCTTCTGGGACTGGTGACCCCCGACGCCGGGGAGGTGCGGTGGAACGGGCGCCGCATTGATGCACTGGGCGAGTTCATGGTGCCACCGCGCGTCGCCTACACACCGCAGGTTCCGAAGCTGTTTTCGATGAGCCTCCGTGACAACCTCCTGCTCGGGCTCGAGGCCGGGGACGGAAAGACGCTCGAAGCGATCGAGCTGGCACAGCTGGCGCCGGATCTCGCCGAGATGCCGCACGGCCTCGACACAGAGGTGGGGCCGCTCGGTGTGAGGCTCTCCGGTGGCCAGGTGCAACGTGCCGCCGCGGCGCGAATGCTGCTGCGCCGGCCCGATCTGCTGGTGTTCGACGACCTATCGAGCGCGCTCGACGTGGAGACGGAAATGGAACTCTGGCGGCATCTGCTCCGGTCGAACCCGAGCCAGACGAGTCTCGTCGTCTCCCATCGCCGTCCTGCGTTGCAGCGGGCCGATCAGATCGTCGTGCTGCGCGACGGCAGGGTCGAGGCCACCGGGACGCTCGATGAGCTGCTCGCGACGTCCGCCGAGCTGCAGGCGATCTGGAGTACGGAGTGAGTTCCCATCCGCGCATCGCCACCGGGTTCGGAGTCGGGACTGCGCCGCCGCTGTGGCGGGTCAAGGCCGCGGCCCGCATGGCCCGGGTCACGGGGTTCGATTCGGTGTGGGTCGTCGACCACTTCATGGGGTTCATCCCCCGCTCGTTGTGGGACCGCGACTTTGCGTGGATAGCCTCGCCCGGCACGAGCCCACACGCGCTGTACGACTATCAGGTGCTGGTCGGCCACCTTGCTCGGACGGCAGGAAAGATGCAGATCGGGGTGGGGGTCACCGAACCGATCCGCCGCCACCCGGTGCTGCTGGCGCAGGCGTTTCTCACCCTGGCGCACGTCACCCGCAGGCCGCCGATTCTCGGCATCGGCCCGGGTGAGCGCGAGAACGTGGAGCCCTACGGGCTGAGCTTCGCCCGTCCCGTTGCCCGGCTCGAGGAAGCGCTGGAGGTCATCCGGCTGTGTTTCGACGCCGACGGCCCTTTCGACTTCGACGGCGAGTTCTACAGCCTCGACGGCGCCGTCATGGATCTCGCGGCACCTCCGGGTCGCACGCCACAGATATGGGTTGCGGCGCACGGCCCCCGCATGCTCGGCCTCGCCGGCCGATTCGGCGACGGGTGGTGGCCGGCGACACCCATGCAACCCGACGAGTACGCCCGGCGGCTCGATGTGATCCATCGGTGTGCTCGCGAGGCCGGGCGCGACCCGACCGCCATCACCGCAGGACTCCAGGTCGCTCCGGTGATCGCTCCCACAGAAGACCAGGCGCGGGAGATCCTCGACATGAAGGCCATCAGGTTCTTCACATTGCTCCTCCACGACGAGGTCTGGGTGGAGCACGGGCTGCAGCATCCGCTGGGTGCCGGGTTCCGGGGAATGGTTGACTTCGTGCCGGAGCGCTACGACCGGGCCGAACTCGAGGACGTGATCCGGGCAATACCCGCCGACTTCGTTCGGGAAGTGGTCGTGTGGGGTACCCCCGACCAGGTGATCAGGCGGATCAGGGCACTCGGGGAAGCCGGGCTGCGCCATGTATCGATCGCCCCGGCCAGCGCGGTTGCGGGCCGCCGGATGGCGGTATGGGCGATCAGAGCGACTGTGGCGATGGCGCGCCGCTTGCGTCGCGGTGACTGACTACCAGCCGGTCGTGGGCCACGCCGGTGCCGTGCCGTTGCAGGCGAACCCCAGTGCAGTCGCCTCGTCGGCGAATTCCCCGTACCGCACGGCTTCACCTGCGGACAGGTAGACGGCGAAGACCCTGCCGGACTGGCTTGCCTGGTGCACGCAGACGATATCTGCGGAGAAGAGATCGATGTACAAGCCGGGATCGGAAGGTCTCGAGGTGTTGATCGACAGAGATGGGACGAAGCTCTTGATGTCGGCCTCGGTGGCGGTGTAGGAGCCGTACTCGTTGCGGTTCGCTTCTTCGGCGATGATTCCCTGCCTGATGTCGGCCTGAGCGTCGCTGTTCTGGGCGCGGTCCGCCATCGACTGGAAAGCAATGAGTCCCATCGTCACCAGTAGCGCGACGATGAGCATTACGACCATGAGTTCGACCAGCGTGAACCCGCGCTCGCACCGTATCCGTGCTGTCAGGCCTTGCCTCATCACCCTGTATCCGTCGGCGCTGCAGGGCTGCACTTGAGGATTTCCCGCATCAGGGAAGGGACGGAAGCGTGGTGTCGAACAGCCACGGATCGATGATCTCGCCGACGTTGCGCCCGGCGACCCGGGAGGCAACATCGAGGAAGTCGGTCGTCGTGGCCACCGAGTTGGCGTGGGACTCGTAGTAGGAGCGCAAGATCTCGAAGAAGATGTCGTCGCCGACTTCGGTCCGTAGTGCATGCAGGACCAGGGCGCCGCGCAGGTAGACGCCGCCGTTGAACAGGTCGGACGGCGGCGGCGAGCCCGGTGGGGGGAATCCGCTGGTGGACACCGTGGCATAGCTCTCCGCCACGAGCCGGTCGTACCCCGCGGCGCCCTCGAGGTGCTCGGCCCACAGCCACTCGCCGTAGGTCGCGAACCCCTCGTTGAGCCAGATCTCGCTCCAGTCGGCGGGCGACACCGAATTGCCGAACCACTGGTGGATGAGTTCGTGGGCGACGACCGACTCGGCGAACTCGGTCTGGATGAGGAAGTCGTTGAAGATGGCCAGCGTCTGGGTCTCGAGCGCCGCTTCGAAGAAGGGAACCACGACCACGCCCCACGCCTCGAACGGATACGGACCCAGCACGCTCTCGAAGAACTCGATCATCTGCGGCACGCGCTCGAGTGCAACGGGAGGCGGGTCGGCCAAGTCGGGCGGCAGGTAGTTGCGGATCGGCAGCTTGCGGGGTCCATCGCCGGAGACGACCTCGAAGATGCCGATGACGACGGTCACCAGGTAGCTGGCGGTTGGATCGCGTGCTTCCCATACGTACGTGGTTGCCCCGTCACCGGGGATGGTTTCCGTGAGGAGTCCGTTGGCGGCAGCCTGGAGTGGATCGGGCACGGTTATCCGGAAGGTGTAGGTCGCCTTGTCAATGGGATGGTCGTTGACGGGATACCACCCTTGAGCCCCGTTGGGTTCGGAGACCACGAAGATGTAGTCGTTGACGGCGCGCCACCCGAGCGGAAACGAAATCGCCGGCGAATCTACGATCTCCGGCGTTCCGGAGTAGTCCACGATCACCGTGAAGCTCTGGCCCGCGTCGAGGCGGCGGGACGGCACGATCGTCAGCTCGGGTGCTGCCAGATCGAACGCAGCGGGGGTGCCGTTGACGCTGACCGTGGTGATGTCCGGCCCGCGGTAGTCGAGGTTGAACGCTGCGAGGTCCTCGGTAGCCAGGGCGTCGATCGTCGCCGTCGCGTCGATGGTGCCGGAGGTGACATCGACGGCGATGTCGAGCGTGTAGTGCTGGACGTCGTAGCCGCCGTTGCCGAGTTCGGGATAGTACGAGTCACCCGCACCGGCGGCCCCGGCCGGACCCGGCGGTAGCGCGGTCGTCGGTGTCGCGGTCGTCGTGGGCTCGGTTGTCGTCGTTTCGCGGATCGTTGTGACCGGTGCCGACGTGGGGATCGTCTCCGGGCCGTCCGCGGAACAGGCAGAAACCACGACGACGACGGCGAGGGCAGCAGCGGCGGATCGGCGCATCGGCGAACTCTACGGAGTGCGGTGCACTAGGTAGAGGCGGGTGAACGAGGGCAGAACGACCCTGCCGCCGTCGGCTTCGATCGCAGTTCGAATCTCCGCGAACAGTGCGTTCCGTCGCTCCTCGGCGAGGAGACGGTGGTCGGAGTACGTGCCGATCAGGTCGATCAGCTCGTCGGTGGTGAGGGTACGACTCCATTCGTAGACGCGGTCGGCCGGATGGCTGTATCCGTTGGCTCCTGCCAGGCGGGCGAGCCGCTCCTGATGGCGTTGCGGATCGGCGATCCGCCGCATGTCGAGATCAGGCGCGTGCCGGCGGTAGGCATCCGCGACTGCTGCGAGAACACTGTGTTTCGTACTGTTCCAGAACAACGCGAGCACACCGTTGGGACGCAGCATCGCCGCGGCGCGACGGAGACCGACGTCCTGGTCGACCCAGTGCCAGGCCTGGGCTGCGTACACCAGGGGCACCGGTCGCGGGGGCCCGTTCCACGTCTCGAACCGGTCGATGACGAACTCGACCGCACCGGCGTCGAGGTGCCTCTGGGCGATGGCAGCCATATCGGGGTCTGGTTCGACGGCGGTGATGGAATACCCGCGCGCCGCGAAGAGAACGGTGGCTTTTCCGGTGCCGGCTCCAACCTCGATGATCCGGTCTCCCGAGTCGAGGTCGGCAGCGGCAACGACATCGTCGACGAGGGCCCGGGGGTAGGAGGGTCGAATTCGGTCGTACCGCTCGGCGATCTCGCCGAAGCTCAGTGCTCGCTTCGGATCGTCATCCACCATCGGGTACCGCGGCGGCAACCGCCCCACCGACGGCGTCCGTGGTGGCGTCACCGCCGAGATCGGCGGTGCGTACCCCGGCGTCGAGGACCGCGGCGACGGCGCGTTCGACGGCGGCGGCCTCGTCGACGAGCTGGAGTGAATGACGCAGTGCCATGGCTGCACAGAGGATGGCGCCCATCGGATTGGCGATACCGCGCCCGGTTATGTCCGGCGCCGATCCGTGGACAGGTTCATAGAGGCCCGGTCCGCCGGTCCCGAGCGACGCCGATGGCAGCATGCCCATCGAGCCGGGCAGCATCGAGGCTTCATCGGTGAGGATGTCGCCGAACAGGTTGCCGGTGACGACCACATCGAAGTCGCGGGGGCGCTTGATGATGTGCATTGCCATGGCGTCCACGAGTTGCACCTCGAAATCGAGGTCGGGGTACTCGGTACCCATGATCCGCGCCGCCGTCTCTCTCCACAATCGCGAGACCTCGAGGACGTTTGCCTTGTCGACGGACGTCACCTTGCCGCGGCGGGCTCTTGCTGCGTCGGCCGCCACCCGGACGATCCGTTCGATCTCCGGAACCGAGTACTCCATGACCGACCAGGCGCGGGTTCCCTCCCGGCCCGATGGACCGAAATAGATCCCGCCGGTGAGTTCACGAACGAACAGGATGTCGACATCCGAGACGATTTCTGGGCGCAGCGGGGACGCGTCGCGGAGCGCCGGCCACGTGCTGATCGGGCGCAGATTGGCGAACAAGCCGAGGTTCTTCCGGAGTCCGAGCAGTCCAGCCTCCGGTCTCACCGGGGCGGCCGGATCGTCCCATTTCGGCCCGCCGACGGCACCGAGCAACACGGCGTCCGCCTTGCGGCAGGCGTCGAGGGTTGCCTCGGGGAGAGGCGAGCCCTCGGTGTCGATGGCCACGCCGCCGACCGGGTGGGAGCTGAACGTGAAGTCGTGACCGAACACTGCGGCCACCCGGAGGAGCACTCGCTCCGCCTCTGCGACGACTTCGGGCCCGATGCCGTCGCCCGGCAACAGGGCGAACCCGGCGCGCACGCTCAGCGCTCTGCCGGGTCGACGACGGACTGCCCGCGGCGGGCCGCCTTGTTGAGCGCCGCGGCCAGGGCCCGGGCCGATCCGTCGACAACGTCGGTGTCGACACTCCGTCCGGAGAACGTATCGTCGCCGCACATGATCACGACGTTGACCTCCGCCATGGCGTCGGCGCCCGACGTCACGGGGACGACCCGGTAGTCCACCAGGCGCGCCTCGAAACCGAATGCCTGCTTCAGTGCGGCGAACGTCGCATCGACCATCCCGTCGCCGTGGCCGTGGAACGAGAGGGTTTCGCCATCGATCTCAACGCGCACGTCGGCAACGGGCGTGACCATGTTGCCGCCGGAAACGTGGGTCTCGATGAGGCGGACCGTTTCCTCCTCGGCCGAGAATGATTCGGCGACGATGGCGCGCAACTCATCCTCGTTGATCTCGATCTTGCGGTCGGCGAGCTCCTTGAAGCGGTCGAAGGCATGCTGGAACTCGTCGTCCTCGAGCACGATGTCGAGGTTCTTCATGGCATCGGAGAATCCAGCCCGTCCCGAGTGCTTGCCGAGAACGATCTGGCTCCGCTGCCCGACCGACTCGGCATCCATGATCTCGTAGGTCTCCCGATCCTGGAGGACGCCGTGTTGGTGTATCCCCGACTCGTGGGCAAACGCGTTCCGACCGACGACGGCCTTGTTGTATTGCACCGGGTATCCCGTCAGCCGGGACACGAGGCGCGAGGTCTCGAAGATCTGCGTCGTATCGGCTCCGATCTCGACGCCGAAGTAGTCCTGGCGGGTCTTGATCGCCATGATGATCTCCTCCGTGGAGGTATTGCCGGCCCGCTCACCGATGCCGTTGATGGCGCCTTCGATCTGACGGGCGCCGGCGCCGATGGCGGACAGCGAGTTGGCAACCGCGAGACCGAGATCGTTGTGGCAGTGCGTCGAGACGATCACATCATCGCGGTCGCCTCGCACCTGCTCGTACACATGGCGCATGAGATCGGTGAAATCAGCCGGCGTTGCGTACCCCACGGTGTCGGGAATGTTGATGGTCGTAGCGCCGGCGGCGACGGCCAGGCGGCATGCCTCGATCACGAACGCAGGATCGGACCGGGTGGCGTCCTGGGGCGAGAACTCGACGTTGTCGCAATACCGGCGGGCTCTCTTCACGCTTTCCTCGATCGCACGCAGTACCTCGTCCGGCGTCATGTGGATCATCCGCACCATGTGGATCGGGGACGTCGAGATGAAGACGTGGATCCGGGCGGCGTCGGCATGGCGGAGAGCGTCCCAGGCGCGGTCGATGTCGTCGGGCACGGTGCGCGCCAGCGATGCAATGACCGGTCCCTTCACCTCGGTGGCGATCCTGGAGACCGCTTCGAAGTCACCCGGCGAAGAGGCAGCGAACCCGGCCTCGATGACGTCGACTTTGAGTTTTGCCAGCTGGTGCGCGATGGCGACCTTCTCGTCGGGGGTGAGGGCGATGCCGGGCGCTTGCTCGCCGTCGCGAAGGGTCGTATCGAAGATGATCAGGCGGTCGGACATGGTGGCTGTGCTCCTTGATTGCGTGGTTGGTGGGGCGTCGGGGCCGGGTCGGGCCGCGACGACCCGCCCGGCTAGATAAGGAGCAGTCGAATGCCCGGGTTCACTGGTCGTCCTCCGGTGTCTTGGCGACGAGGAACGGCATCATAGAACGCAGCCTGGCCCCGACTTCTTCGATCGGATGGGCTCCTTCACGGGCCCGGGCCTCGGCGAGGCGGGGGGCGCCGGCGCGGTTCTCGGCGATCCACTCACGGGCGAAATCGCCCGACTGGATCTCCTCGAGGATCTGACGCATCGCAGTGCGGGTCTCGTCGGTGATGATGCGGGGGCCGCGCGTCACATCGCCGTATTCGGCGGTGTCGGAGACCGAGTGCCGCATCCAGCGGAGGCCGCCCTCGTAGAGGAGGTCGACGATCAGCTTGAGCTCGTGCAGGACCTCGAAGTAGGCCATCTCCTCGGCATACCCCGCATCGACCAGTGTCTCGAACGCCGACTTGATCAGCTCGGCCGTACCGCCGCACAGGATGACTTGTTCGCCGAAGAGGTCCGTTTCGGTCTCCTCTTTGAACGTGGTCTCGATGACGCCGGCGCGGGTGCCGCCGATGCCGTGGGCGTAGGAGAGGGCGAGCGGTTTGGCCTCTCCGGTTGCGTCCTGTGCCACCGCTACGAGCGAGGGAACGCCGGAACCTTCGACGAACTGGCGTCGCACCAGATGCCCCGGACCTTTCGGAGCCACCATCGCCACGTCCACGTCCGGCGGTGCGTTGATGTACCCGAAGTGAACGTTGAATCCGTGTGCGAAGAACAACGCGTCGCCGCTGTTCAGGTTGGGGGCGATAGCGCTCTCGTACAGATCGGCCTGGTGCTGGTCGGGTACGAGGATCATGATCAGGTCTGCCCAGTCGGCGGCTTCGGCCGGCGTGGCGATCTTGAGCCCGGCGGCGGCAACGGCGTCGCGACGTGAGGAGCCCTCGCGCAGGCCGACCATCACGTCGATGCCCGAGTCCTTGAGGTTGAGAGCGTGGGCGTGGCCCTGGCTGCCGAAGCCGACGACCGCGACTTTGCGTCTCGCTACCAGGGTCGGGTTGGCGTCCTTTTCGTAGTAGATGGTTGCGGTCACGTCTTCCTCCCTACACCGCGCGCAGATTGCGGCCCTTGGCGTGCTTCGGCAGAGCCACTCTCCCTGATTTCACCAGGTCGATGATGCCGTACGGCCTCATCAACTCGAGAAAGTCGGCCAGCTTGTCCGGTGTCCCGGTGACCTCGAACAGCAGTGATGTCGCCCCGGTGTCGACCGCCTTGGCTTTGAAGATCTCAGCGGCATCGACGATCTCCTTGCGGATCCGGGGATCGGCGTTGACCCGCACCAGCATGACCTCGCGCTCGATGGCGTCGCCGGGAGCGAGCTCGGTGACCTTGACGGTGTTGATCATCTTCCTGAGCTGCTTGACGATCTGCTCCATCTCGGGGCCGTCGACGACGACGGTCATGCGCGACATGCCCTCTTCACCCGCAGGGCCGACGGCCAGCGAGTGGATGTTGAAGCCGCGTCGAGCGAACATCGACGACACCCGGGCGAGCACGCCGGGCTTGTCTTCGACGAGTACCGATATGAGGTGAACAGTCATCGGAGGCCCTCCGGTCCCAGGATCACGTCGTCGTTGCTCCCGCCGGCCGGAACCATGGGGAAGACCATCTCATCGGGATCGACCCGCACTTCCACGACGACGGGTTTGTCGCTGATCGCCAGGGCCTTTTCCAATGTCGGCTCGACGTCCTCGAGGGTTTCGACACGCAGCCCGACGCACCCCATGGATTCGGCCAGGCGCACGTAGTCGGGGTTGTCCTGGCCGAGGTGACTCGCCGAGAACCGCTCGTTATAGAAGAGGCGCTGCCACTGGCGGACCATGCCGTGATTGCCGTTGTTCATGACGAACACCTTGATCGGGACCTTCTCGACGCTGGCGGTGATCAGCTCCTGCATCGTCATCTGGAAGCAGCCGTCCCCGTCGATGCAGACCACCATGTGATCCGGCATGCCCGCTTTGGCGCCGATGGCAGCCGGCAAGGCAAACCCCATTGTCCCGAGACCGCCGGAGTTGATCCAGGTGTTCGGCTTCGAGAACTTCCAGTACTGCGAGGCCCACATCTGGTGCTGGCCGACCCCGGAGACCACGATGGCGTCGCCACCGGTCATTTCGTGCAGCTTCTCGATCACGTATTGCTGCTTGAGCATCCCGTCGTCCTTCTGCTCGTACCGGAGCGGATGTTCGGACTGCCAGCTGCGGATCGTCGTCAGCCACTCGGCGCGTGACGGCGGTGCCTCGTCACCGAGAAGCCGTTCCGCCGCGGAGATCAGCTGGCGGAGCACGCGCCGGGCGTCGCCGACGATGGGGATCTCGGGGTCGCGGACCTTTCCGATCTCGGCGGGATCGACGTCGACGTGGATGACCCGGGCATGCGGCGCAAAGGTCGTGGGGTCGCCGGTGACCCGGTCGTCGAAGCGGGCCCCCAGCGAGACGAGCACGTCGCACTTCTGGATGGCGGTGATTGCCGCGTACACGCCGTGCATCCCCGGCATGCCGAGCGCCAGGGGGTGGTCGTCGGGGAAGGCTCCGCGCGCCATCAGGGTCGTCGTGACCGGAGCGTTCGTGAGCTCGGCGAACTGAAGCAGCTCTTCGTGCGCGCCTGCCTTGATGACACCACCACCGACGTAGAGCACGGGACGCTCCGCCTCGAGGATCATGTTGACTGCAGCTTTGACCTGCTTGGGATGACCCTCGAGATTCGGCTTGTACCCGGGAAGGTTCAGATTCCCCGGACTGTGCCATTCGAGTTCGGCGTTCAGCACGTCCTTGGGAATATCGACCAGGACCGGCCCCGGCCGACCGGTGGCGGCGATGTGGAACGCCTCCCGGATGACGTCGGGAATGTCGTCGACCTTGGTGACCAGGTAGTTGTGCTTGGTGACCGGCATCGAGATCCCCCAGGTGTGGGCCTCCTGGAAGGCGTCGTTACCGATCGCACTGGTCGGCACCTGGCCCGTGATAGCCACGACCGGAACCGAGTCCATGTAGGCGTCGAGCAGCGGGGTGATGAGGTTGGTCGCTCCGGGTCCCGAGGTGGCGATGGTGACGCCTACCCGTCCGGTCGCGATGGCGTATCCGCACGCCATGTGGCCGCCGCCCTGCTCGTGGCGGGCGAGGATGTGCCGTATCGGGCTGTCGTAGAGGGGGTCGTAGGCAGGGAGGATGGCGCCTCCCGGGACCCCGAAGACGACGTCGACCCCTTCATGCTCGAGCGCTTTGATGAGCGCCTCTGCTCCGGTGATCTTCGCCATTGTTCCTGGTCCTTTCGGGGTAAAAAAAACCCTCCTGCCGGAGGCGGAGGGAACGCACACGTCGGCTATGTGACGTGGCGTCTACACGATTACGAGAATGAGTTGCTGGCTGTACATTGCGTCCCCGGTCGAGGGTCCGCACAGTATCAATGATCGCCGACCTAGTGTCAACCTTGCGAGCGACCTGGAGCCGCCGTGGCCGCCTTCCCGCCCGAAGTCGTGAAAACCCTGCTTCCCGCGGTCGAAGCCGCCCGTGCCGCCCTTCGCAAGATGCGAGCCGACGAGATTCCGGCCGAGGCGCGGCGGATTGCGTCCTACTCGGGAGGACGCCTGCCGCCTCCACTCGCGGCATCGCTGATCGACATTCTCGATGGCAATGAGCGCCTCCGGGAAAAGGCTCTCGAGCATCTGGACGGCGACGGCGCGGCTCGCCGGTTCCTGGCACGAGACCCGGGGTGGTGGATCGCGCTCGCCGCCGAGGCCGTCGACCGTTCCCGGGAAGCCGGGGCCGTCGAACTTGCCAAGCGGTCCACGGATGCGGACAGACTCGCCGAGCAACTCGACGAGACCAAGCGGCGGTTGGCGGCTGCAACCGAGTCCCGCGCTGCGGAGTTCGAAGAGCTCAAAGAGGCGGCGGCGGCGGCGAAGGCACGGCTGCGGGCCCATCGCGAGCGAGAGAGCGATCGAACGCTCGACGGCACAGCCGAGCTCGACGAAGCTCGCGCCGCCACCCGAGCGGCTGAAGAGCGAGCCGAGGAGGCTAAAGCGCTGAACAGTTCGCTGCGGGCGTCGGTGCGGCGCCTGCGCCGGGAGCGGGCCGAGTCGGAGCGTCGAGCACGGGCCGGTGGGTCGACCGAGACGGCGGAACTCGATCCGATCGAGCTGGCGCGCAAGCTGGACCGCGAGGCGCTGTTGCGACGCCGGCGGGTCGCCGGCGGGAGAGACGTCGCGGCGCCGGACACCGCGGCTCGGCCGCTGGCGCTTCCGCCGGGGGTACGCCCCGACGCCGCCGAGGCGATTGACTGGTTGTTGACGGTCGACGACC
>JBFIQU010000024.1:0-14535 GCA_041609395.1 Acidimicrobiia bacterium
CACCAACTCCTGCAGCAACACGTCGAGACCGGCACGCTGCTCGGCGCTCACCGGAACGTAGGCACCGAAATCCCACTCCCCTGCAGTCGCCAGCCGCGTTCCGATCTCGTCCCGGGACGCCGCATCGACCTTGTTGACGGCGACCACGACATCGATCCCGGCTGCACTGAGCCGCTCGGCAATCAGCCGGTCGCCGGGGCCGACCGGGTTGTCGGCCTCGATGACGAAGCACGCCGCGTCGACCTCGGTCAGGGTCCCGTAGACGATCCGGTTGAGTCGCTCCCCGAGCGCGGTCCGAGGGCGATGCAGCCCCGGGGTGTCGACCAGCACCAGCTGAGCGCCGGCTTCCTCGAGGTGCACGACACCCCGTATCGAGTTGCGGGTCGTCTGCGGGCGAGATGACGTGATGGCCACCTTGCTCCCCACCAGCGCGTTGACGAGTGTCGACTTGCCGACGTTGGGCCGGCCCACAACGGCGACAAACCCGGACCTCACCGCCGGCTGATCCGAACCCGGGCGACGCGCCGCCCCTGGACTCGCTCGGCCGTCAGGTCGAATCCGTCGAGCTCGAAGGTCTCCCCCTCCACCGGCACGCGACCGGCCAGGTTGAGGAGAAGTCCGCCGACCGTGTCCCACTCCTCGTCGGGAAGCTCGACCCCGATCAGCTCGCCGAGAGCATCGACATGCAGCCGGGCGTCGACGAGGTACCCGCCGGCTTCGAGTGGAATCACCATCGGTTCTTCGACGTCGTACTCGTCCTCGATCTCACCGACGAGCTCCTCGATGATGTCCTCGATCGTCACCAGGCCGGCGGTGCCTCCGAACTCGTCGACAACCACAGCAAGGTGCACCTTCTCCGCCTGCATTTCCCGGAGGAGCTCCGACACCCGCTTCGTCTCCGGAACGAAGTACGCGTCCCGGATGATCTCGGCGATCGGACGGTCGGCACCACCGTCGTCGAACACCGCCAGCAAGTCCTTGGCATAGACCATTCCCACCACGTCGTCGGCACCTTCACCGAACACCGGGAGGCGGGATTTGCCCTCGGCGATCACGACGTCGAGCGCGGCGTCGGTTCCGCAGTCGGCCGGAAGGGCCACCATGTCCGGTCGCGGCACCATGACCTCGCGCACCACGGCATCGGTGAAGTCGAGCACCGATGAAATCAGCTCCAGTTCTTCTTCTTCTTGCTCGTCGGACTCATCCTGGGGATCGGTCTCGGCGTCGTCGTCCTGGACCAGGTCCGCAGCTCGGTCGCCGATCTCGATGGCCCAGCTCAGAAGCCACGCGAAGTGGTATGCCAGCCGCCGGGGATGCGCTCGCCCCCACGATCGGGGAAGTACGTCCCCGAAGAACACGAGCACCCCGCCGAGGACGATGAGGACGAAGAGCTTGGGCCAGCCTGAGACGAGATCCGCGAGCGCCCAGGTGGCGGGCACCGCGGCGGCAACGAGAAACGTTGAATGCACCATTCCCATGGCCGGTTGCAGACGGGGCCGGTCTTCGAGCAGCTCGGCGATCCGCTGCGCTCGAGCGTCGCCTTCGGCCGCATCATGAAGAGCCTCTGCGCGGGGCGTGCGGACGAGCGACGCGCCGGCGGCGCGTACCGCGGCCGCAGCCGCAAGCAGGAGCAATGCCAGCAGGAGCGCGATCCAGGTCATCGACGCGTCATACCCACTTCGGACAACAATTCGGTCTCTCGGCGCTCCATCAACTCCGCGTCTTGGTCTGCGTGGTGGTCGTAGCCCATGAGATGCAGGATCCCGTGAACGACCATCAGCGCAAGCTCGTCGCCGAAGGGTACCGCGGAGCTCGCTGCCTGCGCACGCACGACCTCCGGGCAGACGAAGACGTCTCCCAGCGAAATCGGCGGACCGCCGGGGTCGGGAACCTCTCCCGCCCTGAGGTCTTCGATGGGTAGCGCCAGCACATCGGTCGGGCCGGGCTTTCCCATGAAGCGTGAATTCAGCTCGGCCATCCGGGGCGCGTCAACGAAGTGCACGGCGACTTCGGTATCCCCCCCGAACCCCTCCCTTTCGATCACGAGACTCGCCAGCACATCGAGATGTGGAGGCAGCGGGTCGTCCTGGTCGTCGATCAGGCTCACCGTCATGGGGTGCGGGCCCCGGCCGCACTGGTTCCCGGGAATCCGGGATACGGAATTCGGGTGTGGTAGTAGCCCGTGAGCGCTTCGACGAGGGCTTCCTTCACCCTGGTCAGCTCCCCGAATGTGAGCGAGCTCTCATCGAGCTGGCCATCCTCGACCTTCTCCCCCACCACCTGGTCGACCGTCTTGCGAATGCCTTCCGACGTCGGGTCGGCGTGCTGAACCAGGGCACGCACGGCACCCTCGACGGCGTCCGACAGCATGATGATCGCCATCTCCTTGGCCCGCGGCTTCTGGCCGCGGTGACGGAAGAGCTGGGGATCCACTTCGGGGTCCTCTTCGACGGCCTTGTGATAGAAGAAGCGCATCAGGCCGGTCCCGTGATGCATGAGTATCCCCTGGGCCACCTCGGCCGGAATCTTGTATTGGCGGGCGAGCCTCAGACCGGCGGTCACGTGCGCTCTGATGATCTCTGCGGATTGTGCCGGGGTCATCTCGTCGTGCGGGTTCGACACCCCGAATTGATTCTCGATGAAGAACTGCGGATCAACGGTCTTCCCGAGATCGTGGTAGTACGCCGCCGCCTGAGCCAGCAAGGGATTGGCATCGATGGCCCGCGCCGCCTTTCCAGCGAGCGTTCCCACGAGGATCGAGTGGTTGAACGTCCCTGGCGCTTGCTCCTCGATCAGACGCAGGGCCGGGTGGTTGCGATCGGTCAGGTCGAGAAGGGTCAACGTGGTGGTGATGCGGAACAAGTTCTCGAGGAACGGCAGGACCCCGAGGGCGACCACCCCGGAGACGAGACCGTTGACGAAGCCGTACGCGATCGCCTTGAGTCCGACCTCGGCGCCGTAGGCAAACCAGGCAACGGCGCCGGCGAGCGGAGCGATGGCGACGGCGCTGTAGAGCACGGCGAGGCGCAGCTCGGTGCGGCTCGACACGGCCGAGACGAAGGGGATGGGAGCTATTGCCGCGCCTGCCGCGAAGACCGCGAGCGGCAGGCTCTCGGCTGCGAGGCCGGTGAAGGCCACGACCGGGACCGCCAGCAGTACCGCCGTGCGCGGGTCGAAGAGGATGGCGGCGAGATACCCGAAGATCGCCGCCGGAATGATGAACCCTATTTCGGGGCTCGTATCCGACACGAACTGAGGTATCCGCGCGGCGAGCGCAGCGAGGACGATCAAAAGGCCGAACAGCGTCACGAGCTTGGGGTCGGCCCAATGCTTCGGCGCCACTCGCCAGAGGAAAAGCGCGGTGAGGATCACAACGACGGCTGCAACAGCAGCCTGGGCCGACAGCCGCGGCCCCTCGACGGGTTCGAGCAGGTCGAGCTGGCGGATCGCCTGGATATGAACCTGCGTGATTCGCTCACCCTCGAGGACGATGTTCTGCCCGGCGACGTAGTCGTAAGTCACCGGTTCGACCGCGTTCTCCGCCGCTTGCCTCGCCTCGTCCGTTGCGACGAGGTCGGGACGCCGGTTGGCCCGGAGGTTCTTGGCGATCAGATCGGCGATGGCAAATTCGACCGCCTCCCGGTCGTCTTCCGGAAGGCCGGCGATGAACACACGACGCGGCGTTCGGAGCAGGTCGGCACGTACCGCTGCGAGGTCGGCCTCGAGGATGGCGCCCTCCCCCGGCAGCAGAATGTTCTGGGCCTGCCGCAGCGTTTCGTCCTCGACCCTGTCGAAGAGCGGCTGGAGACCTTCTGCGATCCGATCGAAATCGTCGTTGAGCACCTTGACCATCGTGTTGATGGTCTCGGGGTTGAGCAGGAGGTATTGCTCACTGATCTCGTCGAGTTGCTCTTCGATCGGTGGCGGAGGTGGCTCGGTCGTCGTCGTGGTCGTCGATGAGGTCGTCGTCGTCTCCGCCGGCTCGGTCGTGGTGGTCGTGTCCTCGGTTCCGCTTCCCTCGGTCGTGGTCGTCGTCGGCGGTTCCGTCGTCGTCGTGGTCGGGGGAGCCACGGTCGTCGTCGTGATGATTGGATCCGGCAACGAGGCCGCCCTCGTCCGCTGGAAGAACAGGCGGAGGTCTGCGAAGACGGCCGACGTCGCCTGCACATCTTCCGTGTAGAGGGTCTGCACGTTGTTGCGGGCCTCGGCCCGGCGTGCTTCGGTCGCTGCCGAATCGATGATGCTTATCGGCGCAGTTGCGACGAACGTCTGCGGCGAAGGTTCGCCGACGACCGGCTCCGCTACCGAAGCAGCCTCGCCACGCCCTACGAGGAGGGCGAGCGCCGTGAAGACGATGGTGACTGCCAGCACCATCGTCCGGATGGTTCCCGGACGCTTGATGTCGAGGTTCATTCGGATTCCTGGTTGGCCTCTTCGAAGCGCCGGTACGCCTCGACGATGGCGGCGACGATGCGATGCCGGACGACGTCTTTGGCGGTGAGCGGGGAAAACGCGACCCCTGATATTCCGTCGAGAACAGACCGGATCACGGCCAGACCCGAATGGCGGCCACTGGGAAGGTCGACCTGGGTGACGTCTCCGGTGATCACCATCTTCGAATTGAAGCCGAGCCGGGTCAGAAACATCTTCATCTGCTCGGGCGATGTGTTCTGGGCCTCGTCGAGAACGACAAATGCGTCGTTGAGGGTCCGCCCCCGCATGTACGCCAGCGGCGCGATCTCGATGGTGCCGCGGTCCATGAGACGTTGGGTTTCTTCGGGCCCCAGCATCTCGTAGAGGGCGTCGTACAGCGGGCGCAGATACGGATCGACCTTCGCCGCCAGGTCACCGGGGAGGAATCCGAGGTGCTCCCCCGCTTCGACTGCCGGTCGCGTGAGGATGATCCGGCTGACCGAACCCGATTGGAGCGCTTCGACGGCACAGGCCATCGCCAGGTAGGTCTTGCCGGTGCCTGCCGGACCGATCGAGAACACGAGCGTGTTGTCGCGAATGGCCGCCACGTAATTCTTCTGGCCCAGGGTCTTGGTGCGAATGAGCTTGCCGCGCCCCACCTTGACGCCCTCGACGAAGACGCCCGACGGACTGGGCACATCCTCTTTCACGAGGTCGATGAGGCGGCTGACCCGATCCCCATCGAGGCGTTCTCCTTCCTGGATGAGGATGAGCAGCTCCTCGAAGACCGTCTTGACCCTCTCGGCGACGCCGTCCGGCCCGACGATCAGAAGCTCGTTTCCGCGCGCGACGACTCGCGCCTCGGCGAAGGCACCTTCGACCTGGCGTAGGAAGACGTCACGTTCGCCCAGCAGCTCCAACATCAGGTGATTGCTGGGTACGTGCAACTTGACCTCGGTGAGGAAGGCCTGGGTCACGAGAGCGTCACTCCGAACGGAGGGGATGAACCATGGGAAGCATCCAGTATATCGGCACAGACGACCGAGACTTCAACAGAAGAAGAGCAGCAACTACGGTCGGTGGTCGTCTCTTCCCGGGCGCGCCGCGATGCGCTTCAACGTTCGGTCTCGCCCGTTGCGCTCTGTGGCACCGGGAATCTCACCCGGGTACGGCGCGTTGGTGACGGCATGCAGGAAGTACTGGACCACCGCCGCGCCAAGGACGAATTCTTCCGGTCGAGCCATCACTCGCCACTGCCCGCCTCCGGGCGACCCCGATTCAAGGGCCTCCGGTACTGGGAGCCGGATCCGCGCTACGCCGTTGCAGGTCCCGTCGACCGCAACGTCGATACCTCACCGATCGTCATTCAGACGACAGACGGCTCCCAGCGCAGCTACACACGGGTCGGCAGGGTCTCGTTCACGATAGGTGGCGAGCAGGCGGCGCTGACCCTCTTTTCCACCGGACACCCCGGGCTCTTCGTCCCTTTTCGGGACGCTACGTCGGGCAAGGAGTCGTACGGAGCGGGTCGGTATCTCGATCTCGAGGAGGCCGGCGACACGGTGACGATCGACTTCAACTATGCCTACAACCCGTACTGCGCCTACGACGAGGCCTATTCGTGTCCGCTGCCCCCACCCGAGAACTGGCTAAAGATTCCCATCCATGCGGGCGAAAGAACCTACGAGTGAAGGCATTCTCACCAGGCGGCAGGATGTGATAGGTTCGCCGTCATGACTGGAAAGGATTCCAACCGGGTGCGACCCCCCCTCTACGACGTCGTCGGAGTTGGCGAGTGCCTGGTCGACCTGATCTCTACCGAAACCGTGCCGAGTCTGGCATCGGCATCCCAGTTCCAACGGGTGGCCGGGGGCCAACCCGCCAACGTCGCCAACAACGTCGCACGAATGGGCGGGCGCGCCGCCTTCATCGGCAAGGTCGGGAACGATCCTTTCGCCGAATTCCTCTGCGACCGCCTCACCGATGCAGGGGTGGAGACCAGCGGTATCGTCAACAGCGAACTCCACCCGACCACCCTGGTGCCGGTCACCAAGTCTGCGGCGACTCCCGACTTCCTCGTCTACCGCGGGGCCGATCGATGGCTCACTCCCGAAGAAGTCGATCACGGGTTGGTCACGACCGCGCGGTGGTTGCACACATCGCTGTTTGCGCTGTCCAAAGATCCGCAGCGCTCGGCTGTGCTCGCCGCAATCCGCGCCGCCGCTGAAGCCGGTGTGAACATCAGCCTCGATCCCAACTACCACCCGGGAGTGTGGGGTGGCGAAAGCCCGGTTCCCGTGCTGGGCACCGTGCTCCCGTTCGTCGACGTGGTGAAGCCGTCGCTCGACGACTGCCGTCGACTCCTCGGTCATTCCGATCCCGAGGATTGCGCTCGGTACCTGCTCGACGCCGGTGCCGGCGCGGTCGTTCTCACCGCAGGATCGGCCGCGGTGCTGCTGGCGACTCGCGACAAGTTCAGCTGGTTCGAGGTACCACCGACCAACGTCGTCGACGTCACCGGGGCCGGCGACGCCTTCTGGGCCGGTTTGATCCTCGCCACCGGGGACGGGTGCAGCCTGGAAGACAGTGTTCGCTTCGCCATCCATGTCGCTCGCATCAAGGTGCAGCGAACAGGGCATGTGCCCGGCGAACTCGACCGGTCCGAGATCTACGCCCGCATCCGGGCGGGCGCGTAGAGCGCGCCCAGTTCGTCGAGACCCACGTCGGTCTCCTCCGCCGAAACCTGAAAATACGGGTGTATCGGCAGCAGGTTGCGCCGCCGTCCGACGGCCGCAGCTCGCTCCGC
Source organism: Acidimicrobiia bacterium (assembly GCA_041609395.1). Taxonomy (GTDB): domain Bacteria; phylum Actinomycetota; class Acidimicrobiia; order Spongiisociales; family JAOTWH01; genus JBFIQU01. The sequence goes on from JBFIQU010000024.1 coordinate 7,220, forward strand.
CGCAGCTACGTATCCTCCTGCCGTTCGGTCCCACGTATACCGGTCGTAGACCCGGCCCCGTCCCGCCGCGGCGAAATGGTCCCACTCGTCGAGAGCACGCAGGATTCCCGCAGCGACTGACTGCGGATCCGACGGATCGACGAGCACGCCGTACTCTCCGGCTGCGTCACGCAGGCTCTCCGCAGGCCCACCGTTGCGCGTGACCACAACCGGGAGACCCGCCGCCGCCGCCTCGAGTGGAGCGAGCCCGAACGGCTCGTACATAGCGGTGAGAGCGAAGACGGAGCGACGTGATGCCAGGTAGCGATAGGTCGCGGCCAGCCGCGCCTGGCCCTGAACGCTCAACGTTGCAACCGAATCTCCGAGATGAGCCGCGGCGATGAGCGATCGCAACCGGTCGATGACATCCCGCTCACTTCCTCCAACCCGTTCCGGATGAGCGAGCGGATCTTCCAGAGCGCCCGTCAAGATGAGCAGGTTGACACGGTCCCGCAGCGCCGGGGACGCAGCGAGAGCTTCGACCAGCACGGCGTGGTTCTTCTTGGGATCGAGCCGGCTCGACGCCACCACCACCGGCAGATCCCGCCGGTGGTCCGGTAGCGAAGCGAGTGCGTGCGCCGCCGCAGCCGCTGATGAGTCCTCGTCGGCCGCAGATGCGCCGGCGTCGAAGATCTCGAGATTCACGCCCGGCGGGACGAGAGAGAACCGGTCCTCATCGGCCGTGTCTACCGCGCCCCGGTACGCCGGATGGGCATATTGCTCAAGCCGTTCCTGACTGGTCGAGGTGATGACGACACCGGCGTGGTTCATGGCGATCCGCTCGGCAACGAGCCGGCGCCCGAAGCGATACCGCTCGTCCAGCGACTCCAGCGATTGCCCATCCGTCACGAGTTTGTCCAGCTTCTGGGCGCCGAGGGAGTGGCCGGTGAACGTATATGGAAGGTCGCGCGATCTCCGCAACAGCGCAGCGGCGAGCCCCCCGTCGCCGTAGTGGCCGGTGGCGACGTCGGGCCACCGGCCCTCGCGGTCGTAGAACTCGATGATCCTCGGAACCCAGTCCGCCGTCAGGAATGGCCACAACTTCTCCTTGGCCAGGAACCCCTCGGGTCCGGCATCGATACGCACGATGCGAACGTTCGGTGCATCGGGGTACGCATCCAGCGGAGCCTCGAACTCGGGCCAATCGGGGTCGTCGATACGCCTGGTGACGATGTCGACACGATGTCCGAGTGCACCGAGCGCTAGCGCGACTTGCTTGACGTAGACCAGTTGTCCGCCGAAGTCGGGGTGCTCGGTCCAATAGCTGTCGTCGGGATCGAAGTTGCCTTGCGGATTGAGAAACGCGAAGTGCATGGCGATCGATGCTATCGGGCTCGCGCCGCCGCCGTCCTACAGATAGCGCCGTCGCGTGCCGATAAGCGGAGGGCAGGCCGCGAGGAACCAATGGGCAACCGCATACTCCTCATCGAAGACTCACCGTTGATTCAGCGACTCATCGCGCTCTGTCTCGATGTCCTCGATGTCGAGCTCGACACACGCTCGGACGGTGTAGCCGGGCTTGCGGCCATATTCGATACCTCACCGGACATGCTCATCCTCGATATCGGTCTCCCCGGCATGAGCGGGTGGGAGATCCTGAACGCAGTTCGATCCAACGTACGGACCAGGCATCTCCCCGTCCTCGTGTTGACCGCGCATGCCGGCGAGGAGAACCGGGAACGAGCGCAGGTCGGTGGTGCCGACCACTTCATGACGAAGCCTTTCCACAACGACACCCTTCGAAGCGTGGTGAAACAGCTCATGGGCCGTTCGGCGAGCCGGAGCGGGACCGCTAGCTCTGCGCCGTAGCCGATCCGGCCCCGCTCGGCATCAGGTCGGCCGCTCCCTCCAGCACGAGGATGTCAAAGGGAATGTCGATGCCGGCGTCGTCGAGCGCCTTCTTCGTAGCTGCGACAACACGATCCTGGACGCGACGGATCTCCGCCTGGGGCGACTCGGTCCAGAACCGGGCTTCGATGTTCATCGACGAGGCACCGAACCCGGTGAGCAGCGCCTGCGGCTCCGGGTCGGCCACGACCCCGTCCGTGTTCTTCATGGCATCGACGATCACCGAGCGGGCCTCGTCGAGGTCGGCGTCGTAGGAGACCCCGATGGCGACGGCCGACCGCACGACGTCGTGATACGTCTGGACCTCGATGGTGTTGGTGTACACCGCTGCGTTGGGGATGATGATTCGTCGTCCGTCGAACGTGTCGATGTGGGTTTCGCGAATGGTGATGGCGGCGACTCGTCCCCGCTCTCCGTCCACCTCGACCTGATCGTCGATATGGAACGGCTGCCGGTAGACGAGAAGGATGCCGGCGAGCAGGTTTTCCAGGATGTCCTTGAACGCAAAACCGATGGCGACGGAGAGAATCCCGAGCCCGGCGAGGATGTCGACGGGCTTTACCGATGGGAACGCGACCGTGGCGGCGAACACGGCAGCGGCCGTGATGACACCGTACCCGGCGACCCGTGAAAAGACCCGGGCGAAACTCTCGGTGCGGGTGCGTTCGAACCGGCGCCGAACCAGCGACCGCACAATTCGTGCCGCCAGGACGCCGGCGGCTACGACGGCCAGCGCAGCTGCCAGCCTGGGCAGAGCGCCAACGATTCCGTTCCGCAGATCCTCGACGGCAGCGGTGAGGACCGATTGTCCGATGAGCGGGTCCATTGAGTTGTTCACGACTCCCTGGGTCGATGGTTTCCGGTCTATACCCGGGAATCGCTACGGGTAAACGCTGAGGCCGACAACCGGCGGATCGCCCACACCGCTGCGAACGGAGCTGCGAGTGGGAATGTGGCCGGGAGCCTGCCGGCAACCGTCACAACTCCCTCGCGACCCTCCCGGACGACGCCGTCACGGTCGTACACCGCGAACCGCGAGTCGGTCGATGACGCGTCGACACGGAACCGTGCCGTCCAGTCCAGAGCGCGTACCAGGTACGCCCCTCGCCGTCCCCGGCTCGAGCGGGCGAGCACCACGACACGATCGCGCACTTGCGGAGTGACCCAAATGAACAACGCCGCCAGCCCGGCCAGGCTGAAAACCTGGACGTCGGCGAACACCTCGATCGCAACGTGGAACCATACGGCGAGCCAGATCGCCGCAAGGCGGCTCCGTTTCCACAGCAGACCGGCACCGATGGCGAGTTCCGTGACAACGGCCGCCTTCGCCAGCGCCGAGGCAAACCCCGCGGTCGCCGCGAAATCGATGATGGCCTCCGGGATGCCGGCGGCCATCGCTTCGCCCCCGTACCGTTCGATCCGCAACCGAACCACAACGCCGCCCCACCAATCGCCGTCGATCAACTTGCTGATCCCGGACGCCAGATACACCGCCGCGACCTGGTACCGCAGGACCGTCAGCGGCCATCGGACGCCGGTGGTCGAGACCTGTGGGATCCGGAGCGAATCGAGCGACAGGGCCCCTCCGACCGGCATCAGCGCGGTGCCGATCAAGAGCACCAGCAGGAACGCCCGGTTGTGGTGAAACTCGGTAAGGGTGAGGAAGAGGTTGTAGCCGACGAACCCGGCGAGGTACCACAGGGCAGGGCGCGTGAACAGACCCACCGTCACGAGAACCGCCGCCGCCGCGGCCGCGTAGAGCGCCGCGAAGTAGATGGCTTCCGGCAGCTCTGGATACCAGGTCGCATACGGCGCGTAGAACCCGTCCCGGTATGACACGCCGCCGGTCGCCGATCGCAGGAACGGCCACAGGTGAAGCAGCGTGATGGGCCCGAGCAGGATCCGCAGAACGGCCAGTGGCCGGTAGTCGATCCACTCGTCGAGACGTGCGTTCCAGGAACGAACGGCCGCACGAGCACGGGTCCGGAAGGTCACGGCCCCGGTACCCGCGGCCGGCTGGTCAGGGTGACGGTCACGGGCTCTGCGTCGTTGCGCCGGTACCGGACCACCGCGATCAGCCGCTCCGTGATCTGATCACGCGGCGTCGCGGTCGCCACATAGTCGAGGGCCCGCTGCAGCAGATCGAGGATCGAGTCCACTGAGCCGACGGCATGATGCTCCACCCCGGGTACCCCGAGGCCCCGACCCTTCACCATCTCGTCCCACGAATAGCCGCCGGGCCACGGCTCCCCGACCGGGATCAGGTCGCCGCCCGGGGTCTCCCGATAGATGTCTGCCTGCCAGGTGCTGGCCTCGCGAAACGGTTGAAACGCGAAGACCCGGTGCGGGTCGCCGTATCCCCTGACGATCGTTGCCAGCGACAGAGCGATGAGCCCGAATACGAGGATCCGGCGCAGCACCCGGCGAACCGGGGACGGGGTGGGCCCGCCGGCGGGATACGCCCCCGGCATTGACGTTCCAGTGTCCGTCATCGCATCCCGCACTATTGCGCATACCGCAAACCGGTGCTCCGATGCTCAACCAGAACGCGAAACCTTCCGAACCTTCCATAGTGTTCGCCGAGGACTACATTGACACGATGGAGAGATCCCGGAGCGCGGCGGTTTCTCGCCCGCTCGTCCTTCTTGCGATCGTGGCGCTGATTGCCGCCGCGTGCGGCGGCGGTGACTCCGATTCGCTCACGTACAAGGACCCCGATCGGCTGACCCTGTTCGAAATCCCTGCGACCTGGAACCTCTACACCACCGAGGACCTGTCGGCCGTCACGGAGGTGCCGTTCGTGGTCCAGGGTCGGGACTTCACACTCCCAGTGATCTCGCGTGTCGCCTTCGAGGGCTCTCCCAGCCGCAACGTGAGCAATCTCGCCCAGCCGATTTCCCGCTTGGACTTCCCGGTGGGGTCGGCGGTCGTCCGCAGCATCGGTCCGTCGATGCGGGATCTCGTGTCCCGCTATCTCCTCACTGAGGTGGTCGTGCCCTACCGCCAGGCCCCGCAGTCCCAGGAGATCCTCAAAACGGATCTGCAGTTCGCCGACGACTGGGAGGGCGTACAAGTCGTGGTCCAGTACACCGAATCGGCGACGTCTGAGGATGCTGCGGTCTTCATGGCATCGATCACAGATCCCGAACAGACCCGGCTGTTTTCGATTGCCGTCGGGTGCTCCGTCGATTGTTTCAACACGTATATCGAAGACATCAGGGGCATCGTCGACTCATGGTTGGTGAACACCAATGGGTAAGCCGATCCGCAACGTTCGCCGCAAGTCCCTGCCGTGGGACCGCCTCAAGATCCTCTTCCTGCTGGTGACGGTGGGGCTCATCATTTGGGCCACAAAGGTCAACGAGCCGTTCGTGACGGGCGGCGACGCCGTCCGGGAGATGTGGGACGAGACGTTCGGCCGCATTCTCCTCGTGCTGATCCCGCTCGAATCCCTCCGCCAGGTCCACTACTGGGTCTCGGAGAAGTCGGAGCGCTATCACGGCTTCTGGTCCGACCGATTCTTCGGCGGCATCGAACGTCAGACGGAAAAGCGCCTTTCTCCGTGGACCCGGTTTCGCCTCGGGCGCTACATCAAGATCGCAGTCGTTGTCTTCCTCTACGGAGTGATCCTCAACTTCCTCGCCGATTCCGTCGACACACCGTGGGAGGCGGTCACCCAGTCGCCGAAGCTCGCCGCAGATGCCCTGCCGCAGATCCTGATCTTCGTCTTCTACATGTTCTTCGTGGTGGCGCAGTTCGTGCTGCTCTTCTGGTTCTTGTCCCGGGGCGGCGTCGACATCGTGATGCCGGAAGAGATCGAGACGCGGTACGACGACGTGTGGGGGCAGGACCACGTGTTGGAGCTCGTGCGGGAGAACGTTGCGTTTCTCGAGAAGCCCGATGAGATCGAGGCCAAGGGTGGGTATATCCCGGGCGGCATCCTCCTGTGGGGGCCACCGGGAACGGGCAAGACGCTGATCGCAGAAGCCACGGCAGGTGAAGTTGGCGTTCCGTTCGTGTTCGTCGAGCCCGGCGCCTTCCTCAACATGTTCTTCGGGGTCGGGGTGCTCAAGGTGAAGGGCCTGTTCCGCAAGCTGCGCAAACTGTCATTGCGCCACGGCGGCGTGATTGCCTTCTTCGATGAGGCCGACTCTCTCGGCAGCCGTGGCAGCCTCGCCCAGCAGGCGCCCGGGCAGTCGATGACCGGCCACGAGCTGTACTCCGCTGCCTGCAACGGCTTCTCCTACCTGTCCCCGACGAGCCAGCATCATTTGGTGAAGCGGATCGAAGCCGACGGCGCTTCGGAGCTGCCTCAACGGAGTTTCATCAACCGGGTCATGATGGGCGGCATGGGTGGCGGTGGCGGAGGAATGGGGACGCTGCAAGCCCTCCTGACCGAGATGTCCGGTCTCAAGAAGCCGAGAGGGATCAGCAACCGGATCCGCAAGGCGCTCGGCATGAAACCCAAACCGCCGCCCAAGTACCGCATCTTCATCATGATGGCGTCGAACATGCCGAACGCCCTCGACCCGGCGCTGCTGCGCCCGGGTCGCCTCGACCGCATCTACAAGGTCGGTTATCCGTCGCGCGAAGGCCGCAAAGCGACCATCGATGGGTACCTCGACAAGGTCGAGCACATCCTGACCGAGGACGAAGTCGAGCAGCTGGCCATCACGACGCCGTACTACAGCGGAGCCCGCATCAAAGATCTCGTCAACGAAGCGCTGGTTCTCGCCATGCGGGAGGACCGGGAAGTCATAACGTGGGAAGACATCCGCCACGCCAAGCGCCTCAAGGAGCTCGGTCCCGCCGAGAACACCGACTACATCGAACGGGAACGCCACGCCATCGCCGTCCACGAGGCTTGTCATGCGGTCGTCGGGCACCTCATGAGGACCCACCGTGACATCGAGATGGCCACCATCGAACGCCACTCGAACGCTCTCGGGCTGGTCAAACCCATCCAGATGGAGGATCGGGTCACGCAGTGGCGGAGCGAATACAAGACCGACATCATGACCTCGCTGGCGTCTCTGGCCGGCGAACGCCTGTTCTTCGACGGTGACAACTCGTCGGGGGTCAGTGCCGATCTGCAGAGCGCAACGACCCTGGCCGCCTACATGCAGGGCGTCTACGGCATGGGCTCCGCGATCGCGTCCCTGGCCTCGCTCTCTCAGTCCAGGTTCGGGACCGACGATCCCAGCCCCGACATCATCGAACACATGCCGGATCAGGTCGAGGGATTGCTCCAGGAGCTGTACCAGGAGACGTGGGATCTGCTCGACCGTTATCAGGAGAAGGTCCTGGCGGTGGCGGCGGCCCTCGAGGAGAGGAAGACGATCGCCGGTGAAGAGATCACCGAGATCGTCGGGGTGCCGCCCGGCACCGAGGCGTTGTCGAAGCCGGACTCGTGGCACACGATCGACCCG
>JBFIQU010000025.1:0-14533 GCA_041609395.1 Acidimicrobiia bacterium
ATACATCCGGTACGAGACCTCGACCTTCGCCCGGACCGGTCATCACTGCCGCTACCACCTGCTCACCTGCGCGCCGGGTGAGTACCTCGCCTACGGCAACGGAGCGCACGGCCACCGCAACGGTCGCCGGTTCCGCAACGTCCGCCGCCTCGACGCCTACCTCGACGCCGTGGAAGCGGGCCGCGCGCCTCGTGCCGGAAGCGATCCGGTCACCGGGTGGGCGGCGGAACAGGAGCGCCTCTTGCTGGGGCTGCGCCGTGCCTGCGGCGTGGTGGCCGGCCGCGGAGGGGCGGCGCTGGTGGGTTCGGCGTGGGGCTCGCGCTTGGTGGATGCGGGTGTCATCGCTCGCAGCGGGGACCGGTTACGTGTGGCCCGGCCGTTGCTCGGTGACGAGGCGGCACGTGCGGTCTTAGCACTCGAAGCTGGAGACTGCTAAAATTGAGTATGGCCATGCTCGACGAACGAAAGTCAGCCATTCTGCAGGCGCTCGTCGAGGAGTACATCCGCACCGGCGAGCCTGTGAGTTCGCGTGCGGTCCTCGACTGCTCCGGGCTGGAAGTTTCCAGCGCCACCGTTCGCAACGACCTCAAGGTCCTCGAAGACGACGGTTACGTGGTCCAGCCGCACACGTCGGCCGGTCGCATTCCCACCAACCTCGGGTTCCGCTACTACGTCGACCACATCTCGCCGGGCCGGCTGCACGGCCGGGCCCGCAGTCGCATCTCCCAGTTCTTTTCGTCGATGCATCAGGAGCTGGGCCGGATGCTCCAGGAGACGTCGAACCTGCTCGCCGACCTCACCGAGTATCCGGCCGTCGTTCTGGGTCCCGGCATGGCGGCCGACACCGTGCACGCCATCCATCTGGTGTCGCTCGCCGATCGGGCCGTCCTCGCCGTCGTCGTTGCCGAGACGGGCCGGGTGTCGAAAGAGCTCGTCAAGCTGCGCCGTCCGGTCGACGAGCGATCGCTGGAGAACGCCGAGGAGCTGCTCAATCGTGTGTGCAGCGGTGTCTCGGTCACCGAAGGTGTAGCGGCCACGGCGAAGCTCGGGAGCGACGTGGCCTCGCCCGAGACCGTGGAGATCGTTCGCGCCGTCGGCAGGGCGCTGGGGCGTACCGAGGACCGCAGCCGCGAGCTCTATCTCGGAGGCACCGCCCGCCTGGCGTCGATCTGGGCCGACCTCTCTCACGTCCACCGCATGCTGGAGCTCATGGAGCGGGACGCCCAGGTGTATCGCCTTCTGGAGGCGTCGGCGGCCGAACCGAGCGTCCGCCTGGGCTCGGATCTCTCCGAGTTCGAGGACCTCGACGCCGTCGGGCTGGCCGTGGTGTCGGCCCGCTACGAAGCGGGACACGGCACCGACGGCGCGGTCGGGGTGTTCGGCCCGACCCGGATGGACTACAAGCGCACGATCAAGGTCATTGAAGAGGTCCGCGACGGGCTGTCCGATAGTCTCGGCCACTGACCATGAAGGACTATTACGCGATCCTCGGTGTTCCGCGCGACGCCGACCCGGACGAGATCAAGCGGGTCTTTCGGCGTCTGGCCCGGGAGACCCATCCCGACGCCAACCCGGGTGATCCCGCCGCCGAGGAGCGATTCCGCGAGATCGCCGAGGCCTACGAGGTGTTGTCCGATCCGCAGAAACGTGCCGCCTACGACCGCGGCGGGCTCAACGTCGAGGATCTGTTCGCCAACTTCGCGGGCATCGACGATCTCCTCAGCACGTTCTTCGGCGGGGGCATCGGCGGTTTCAGCGGTCCGCGACGCGGCCCGAGCCGGGGCCACGACGTGGTTCTCGCCTCGTCCGTGACGCTGGAGGAGGCTGCGTTCGGAACCGAGCGTCGCTTCGAGTTCATCGCCCCCGGGTTGTGTCCGACATGCAACGGCGACGGTGCGGCGCCCGGGACGACACCGAAGACGTGCCCGGTGTGTGCCGGGCAGGGCGCCGTTCGCACCACGCGGCGGACGGTGCTCGGGGCCATGTCGACCGTCAGCAACTGCACGAACTGCGGCGGACGGGGGCGGGTAGTCGAACAGCCATGTCCGGAGTGCGGCGGGGGCGGTGCGGTGAATGCACCGCAGGAAGTGACCGTTGAAATTCCGGCCGGCATCGACGACGGCGCCCGACTGCGACTCTCGGGTCGCGGTGGCGTGTCGCCGCACGGGGGCCCCGCCGGAGACTTGTACGTCGAGATCGCCGTCGAGCCGGATCCGCGATTCGTCCGCCGCGGTGACGATCTCTACCACCCGCTGCGATTGGGCCTCGCCGAAGTCGCGCTTGGCACGACCACCAAGGTTCCGGTTCTGGGGGAGGAAGAGATGCCGGTCGACATCCCGCCGGGCACCCAGCATGGAACCGTCTTCCGCATTCCGAAACGCGGCATGCCCCGGCTGCGGGGCCGGGGGCGCGGCGACCTGTTCGTCGAGGTCGCCATCGATGTGCCCACCGATCTGTCGGCGGCCGAGGAGGACGCGTTGCGAGCGTATGCCGAAGCTCGCGGCGAGAATCCGCGGTCGGCCCGGCGCCGGCGGCGGCGTTCCTGAGGCGCCGTGGCTCACATTCCCCACGTCTACGTTCCGGGGCCGTGGCCCGACGGTGACCTTGTTCTTCCCGAGCCGGCCCTCCACCATCTCGAGACGGTGCTGCGGCGCAGCCCGGGAAGCACCGTGACGTACACCGATGGCGAGGGGCGGATGGGGGAGGGGCGCCTCGAGGGTGCTCACGTGCGGCGCGGTGCCGAGCGTCTCGTGGAGCGCCCGTTCCCTCCCATCACGCTCGCGGTTGCGCCGCCCCGGTCGGCGGATCGGCAGCGGATGATCGTCGAAAAGCTCGCCGAACTGGGCGTCGATCGCCTCGTCTGGCTTCGTTCCCGGCACGGCGAAGGTCGCCCTCCCCGTCCCGACAAGGCCGCCGCCTGGGCTGCGGGCGCACTGGAACAATCGCGCGGAGCGCATCGGCTCGAGGTTTCTTCCCAGCAATTGCCACCTCTGGACCTGAATCCGCTACTCTTCGTGGCCGATCAGCAGGGGGAACCATTCCCGCCGTTCACCGGGGCCGTGACGCTCGTCGTGGGCCCGGAAGGCGGGCTGGCGCCGGATGAGATACCCGACGGGGCGGTTCGCGTATCGCTGGGGGATCGGGTGCTGCGGGTGGAAACCGCCGCGATCGCCGGCGCCACCCTGCTGACGGCGCTTCGCGCCCGCGGAGATCTTTTTTGAGAGTGGGATTTCTCAGATAGAGAAAATGCCACACCGCGCATCATTTTCAGTCTATCATGGTGACCGCAGAGAGCGTTTGAGCTGCGCGCTCTGTGTAACGGGGAGGCGAGGCATCTGGGGAGGACCTCGATGGAGGTCACATACAACGAAGCGGTCGGATCCCGACTACGAGCGATCCGCAAACAGCGCGGCCTGTCGTTGCAGGACGTCCAAAGGCTTTCGGAAGGCGAGTTCAAGGCGGCCGTTCTCGGCGCCTACGAACGCGGCGAGCGGAGCCTCTCGTTACCCAGGTTGCAGCGTCTCGCTGCGTTCTTCCAGGTCCCGATCACCCAGCTCCTTCCCCAGGACGAAGCAGCAGAAGCTCCCGTCGCCGGCCTCCCCACCGGTGGCGTGACGATCGACCTGAATGCTGTAGAGAACCTGACCGGCCAGGACGCCGTCATCTTCGAGCGTTTCCTCCGTGCGATCCAGATGATGCGTCAGGACTTCAACGGCAAGGTCCTCACCATCCGCCGCGACGACCTGCGCACGCTGTCGCTCCTCCTCGATCAGGGCACCGAGGACTCGTTCAGCGACCGTCTCAACAAGCTGGGCCTCACCGCCGAGCTCTAGCGTTCATCTGAAGCCGGTTCCGCCTCGACGGGATGTGATTTCAGCCATCCCAGAACCTCGTCTCTGAAGAACCGGAACGTCCTGCCGTCGGGAAGGCGGTAGGCCGGGATCGAGCCCTCCCGGGCCATCTTGCGCACGATCTGGATGTTCATCTGTAGCAACTCGGCCACCATCGCCGTGTCGAGTACCGGTGGATAGTCGTCGATGTTCATTGTTTTCTCCCGGCCGGACTTCCGGCCCTTCGGGCCGGAACAGACGCTGGTCCGGCCTCCTCCCACAGGCGGGGCCCCAACTCCGCCGTGGGCCGTATGTTGTTTTCTCCCGGCCGGACTTCCGGCCCTTCGGGCATGCGGGCCGAAGCTCACAGCCCCCTAGCAATCGTATTCCTCACTTCTGTACCGTAGAGCATGGTCGGGTATCGCTGAAGGCGCGGCGTCTCCGAGCGACTGGAGAGACTCATGCAACGATCGGGGCACGATCTTCCCGACGACTTCACGGTTGAGCGGCTCCGGCAGATCGAGCGGGACGAACGCACCCGCGAAGCGGAGGCCGCCGAAGCCGATGCCGCCATGCTGCTGGCGCGGACCCGTTCCCTCCTCGACACCCTTCGCGATTTCAGGGTCGGCAGCGTTCGCATCGCCGTTGAGGTTCACGGTCAGCGTTTCGCAGGTTCGGTTGCCCACGTGGCCGCCGACTTCTTCGTTCTCGATTCGGGCGAAGCGATTGCTGCGGTGCCGATGCATGCAGTCCAGGTGATCCGCCCTCTCGAAGCCGGGCGGGGGGTTCTGCCGATCACGGCGGCTCGGAGCTGGCGAGCTCTCCTTCTCGAACTCGAAGGCCGCCACGTCCGAATGCTGCTCGATGGCGCAGAGATCGATGGCATGCTCGTAGCCGCTGCGCACGACCATGTCGTCGTCGAAGGCGTCAACGGACGCGTCGTCATACCTCATCCCGCCATCCACGGAACCCTCTGGCGCCGCAGCTGAGGCGTATGGAAATCTTTCGCGAAACGTCCCCGGCGGGGCGGTCTGCTCGACGTGGCGTCCAGGCCGCTTTCTATGATGTCGCCACCTGCGTGGGGGTGGGTGCAAACACCCGGGGGGAGCCGCCCACGTGACCGCCTGGTCGCCGCAACAGCCGGACAGCGCCGCTGTTTCACCTCCTATCGCTGAGACGCGCCGTTTCCGGATCCGAATGTCTTCGGGGCATGTGATCATGATCACGGCCGCTTTGCTGGCCGGTCTCCTCAACTTCCTGCTGCTCAGCTCCGACGATGATGCCGTGTCGGTCGTGGTGGCAGCTGCCGACATCGAGGCCGGTCGACTGATCGGTCCGGCAGACGTCGAATATCTGAATGTCGGCGCGGAAGCTGCCAACCTGCCCGGGATCACAACGGCCGACACCGTCGAATCCGTCGTGGGGTCGGTTGCGTTGCGGCGCATCGGTGCCGGGAACCTGGTGCTGGCCGACTCTGTTGCAAGCGACACCGCCTTCGTCGACGAACGACTGAGGATGAGCCTCGAGCTAGACCGGGCCCGCGCCGTGGGCGGGCTGCTGCGCGCCGGGGACAGCATCGACGTCATCACGGTCGGCCCCGACGGTCTCGCCGAGTTCGCCGCTGTGGCGGTACCGGTTGAGGGGGTGACCAGTCCCGAATCCGGCTTCGGTGTCGGTTCCGGAACAGTGACGATCACGGTGGCGGTGGATCGGTCACAAGCGGTCCGACTGGCGGCTGCGGCGGCGACGGGAGAGATCCATGTGCTCCGGGCGACAGGTACATCCGTCTCGGAACCGCTGCCGGTCTATCCCCCGGTACCGCATGAGGAGCCGCCGCCATGATTGAACCACGGGTCGCAATCGCCGTTTCACCGCGTTCGTGGGCGGATCGGCTGGTCCGCTTCGCCGCCGACCACGGTGGCGTGCAGGTCGTCGCTCGCCCCATGACCGGAGCGGATGCGCTCGCCGCGGACGCGCAAGTGCTCATTTTCGACGACACGACGTCATTCCTGTCGGCACGGCTTGTTGCCGACCTGCACGGGTCCGGCCGGAACGTCGTCGGAGTATTCGACCCCGATGACGATCCCCGCGGCAAACAGCACCTTCTCGAGCTCGGCGTGCTCACCATGGTCGAAGCGTCTGCATTGCCGGATGAGATCGTCGAAAGCATCCGTACGCTTGCCGACATCTCCCGGCCCCCGTTGGCGCAGCCCTCGTCGCGCGCCGTTGTGCCGTCTCGCGGTCGGTTGATTGCCGTGCTCGGCGCATCCGGAGGTGTGGGCACTACCGAAATCGCCGTTGAATTGGCGAGTCGATCGATCCGGGGGCGTGTACGTCCCGTCCTCGTCGATCTCAACCCGATGCGGCCGGCGATCGCCGCCCGCCTCGGATTGCCCCTCTACCCCAATCTGCGTACCGCGGTCGACGCTGCGGTCCATGACTCGGGACCGTTGCGACGGTCGGTGCTGTCCGGACCCGCAGGCGGGTTTGAGGTGATAGGCGGTTTGCCGGAGCCGAGCACCTGGGCGGAGGTTCGTATTCCCGAGGTGGCAACGCTGCTGTCGGATCTCGGCGCAATCCGCGACCTCGTGATCATGGACGCCGGCGCTGAAATCGAGAGGCTCAAAGGGCCCGGCCGGTTCGAGCTCGGTCGTCTCGCCGTGGAGCTGGCAACCGCTGTGGTCCTGGTCACTGCACCCGATCCGGTGGGTGTCGTGCGAGCGATCGATCGGCTGACCGAGTTGCGGGAAACCCATCGGCAACCGGTGATCGTCGTAGTCAACCGGATCCGGCGTAACCGCTTCGTGAAGGGCGAAGTCGTCGAGGAGTTGAGCCGTCTCGCAGCTGCGGTGCGACCCGTTCCCGACGACCGGCGAGTGTCGATGGCGGCGTGGCGTGGCAGTCTCGTTGCGAGCGGTCCATTCACCCGCGCGGTGCGGGGCATCGCGCGGATGGTCGCGCAATGACGGCGTATGACACCATCCGGCGGGCTGCAGTGGAGACGCTCGAACAGACGAAGCTCGACCCGCGTCGGGACCTCGCAGCTGTGGAACGGGTCGTCGCCGGCGTGGTACGTAACTATCAGGACGGTGCGTCCATTTCCGGAGACCGGGAGCTTCGCGACCCGGAGGAAATGACCCGTCGAGTTCTGCAGTCGATTACGGATTTTGGCCCCCTCACCGACTTGCTGCACCGACCTGGAATCGAAGAGATCTTCATCGAGGGTGCGCGGGTGGCCTTCATCGACGCGACGGGCGCACTGCAGCACCTCACGGGTGCGACGACCGAGGCAGAGAATCGCCAGATCATCGAGCGCCTGCTCGGGGAGACGGACCGCCGGCTCGACGCCACCAACCCCATCGTTCAGGCACGCGTCCTGAACGGCAGTGCTCGCCTCACCGCCGTGATCCCACCGGTTGGGGACAAGCTGTCGGCGACGATCCGTCGCTATGCGATACGTCGGCAGACGCTGAGTGCGCTGGTCGATCTGGGATCGATGTCGCGGCGGGCGGCCGGATTCCTCTGGGCCTTCTCCCAGATGGCGTCGCGGGTCGTCGTCTCGGGGCCGCCCGGTGCGGGCAAGACGTCGCTTCTCAGCGCGATGCTGGCTGCAGCTCCCCCAACCCAGTGCGTGCGGTGCTGCGAGGAAGTGCGGGAACTCCATGTGCCGTTGACCCACGGATCCTTCTACGAGGCCCGCCCGGCGGCCCTTGACGGGAGCGGAGAGATCAACTTGCGCGATCTCGTCAAGGTGGTGCTCGCCATGCGACCCGACCGCATCGTCATCGGTGAAGTACGCGGCGCCGAGGCATTCGAACTCACGAGAGCGGTCAATGCCGGCTGTGGTTTTTCCGTCACCGTGCATGCCAACTCGGCGCGCGACGCGCTGAACGCTCTCGTCAACGCGGCCATCATGGCCGGGGAGAACGTTCCGGAAGGCGTCGTCCGTCGTGTATTTGCCTCGTCGATAGACCTCGTCGTTCAACTCGATCGGGACGTCTCGCCGACCGCCGGCGCTGGGCTTCGCCGTCGCGTTGTCGAGGTCCTGGCTGTGGTGAGTTCGCTGACCGAAGACGAGTTCTCGACCGAAGCCATCTTCACCAGGAGCCATCCCGGCGCGTCCCTCGACTGGACGGGGCGTTTTCCACCGGCCGACGTCGTGCATCGGGTCGATGCGGCGCTCACGCCTCACGGCCTCGAGCTCGGTCAGATCCTCAATGGGAGCGTCGACGTCCTATGACTGCGTTGACGGCCCTGTTGACGGGAATCTCGGTGTTCTATGTTGCCGGTGCGCTGCTGGGTAGGCCGGAGCGTGGGCCGCGCCCCCGTCGTGACTCGCTGCGGGTGTGGCTGGTGCAGGCAGGTGCAGGCGTCACTCCGCCTCAGTTCATCCTCGCCTCAGTCGGCGCCATCGGCGCCGCCCTCTTGATTGCGTGGGGCATCTCCGGATCGCTCGTTGTTGGACTGTTTCCCGCCCTGGCGGCCGGGCTGGCGCCACGCGCCTACTTCTCGGGGTTGCGACGGCGCCGGCTTGCCGAGGTCCGCCAGGCATGGCCGGACGGTCTCCGGGATCTGGCCGCCGGCGTTGGCTCGGGTCTTTCCCTGGCGCAGGCAATCTCTGCGCTCGCCCGGGACGGGCCGGCCCCGCTCCGCACTGCGTTCGCATCGTTCGACCTCATCTCGCGGATTCATGGAGTGGTTCCGGCGTTGGTGGCGATCAGGGATGACCTGGCCGATCCAGCGAGTGATCGCATCATCGAGGTGCTGGTTGTCGCCCATGAGCGCGGCGGCCCGCTGACGAGACAACTCCTCGTCGACCTCGCCGATGCGACGACACGGGACCTGTGGACGGCGGAGATGATTCGGACCGACCAGCTCGAGCAGAAGATCAATGCTCGTGCCGTCTTCGCGTTGCCCTGGCTCGTGTTGCTGTTTTTGACGGCCACCGTTCCCGAATACCGGGCCTTCTATGGCTCGACGCAGCTCGGGACGACCGTCGTCGTCGTGGGCGCAGTCTTCAGCGGGGCCGGGTTGTGGCTGGCGTCTCGCCTCAGCCGTGACGAAGAGGAGCCGAGGATCCTGGGTGGAGCGACATGAGGGGTGACGGATTCCTCATGCTGGCGACCGTTGCCTTTACATCGGTTGCCGCCGGCAGCGCAGTCTCCTTGCTGATGCGGCCGCTGCCCCGGCTGCGGCGTCGCATCGAGCGTTACACCGTGCGGTATCGCTCGGGAACCAGCTTGCTCGACAGGCATCGAGCCGATAGCGCAGCTCAGGTCGTCGGCGCAGTTTTCGGACGACCCCTTGTTGCGGTGGCGCAACGCATCCGGCGATCAGTGGACCGGGAACGCGAGGAGCGGCTGGCCCTCGAGCTGCGGCGGTCAGGACTGTTCCCGGGCGCGTCGGCGGAACAGCGTGTCCTGGAGTACCGGGTTCGGTTGACGGGCTCGGTGGCGGGTGGAGCGTTGCTGGCCGCCCTCATGGCTGTGCTGCTCTCCACCACCGCAGCTACAGCTCTCGCGCTGGCAGCGGTCGGCGGTATCGCCGGCGGATCTCGATGGAGAGGTCGCGTCGGCCGTGCGGTCGAGAGCCGGCGGCTCCGTATGAGACTCGAGTTGGTGACGGTGAATCAGCTCCTGGCACTACGGGTCCGCTCTGGAGCCGGCGTTGCTTCGGCCCTTCGTGAGATGGTCCAACGTGGCCACGGAGATGTCCTGGGCGAGCTGCGGGAGGTTCTGGCGCTGCACCAGGCCGGTGTTCCGCTGGCCGAAGCGTTGCGACGCGCGGCACGAGCGACGGCCGAACCCCAGGCCTCCAGGACGTACTCGGTTCTCGCGACAGCCGAGGAGCGCGGCGCCGACCTGGCCACCGCGTTGCTGGCGATCGGCGAGGATCTGCGAGTAGCGCGAAGGGAATCCGTTCGTCAGGTGTCGACACGGCGCCGCTTCATGATGCTGATTCCGATCGTGCTCTTCCTCGCTCCGGTGATGATCTTGTTCGTTGCGACGCCGCTTCCGTTCGTCGTGCTGGGTGGGCGGTGACGGCGATAGAGACCTGAGAAAGGAGACGATCTATGGACCACAGACACAGGAACCACCAGGCGATAGCCGATCTTCGAATCGCAGACGACGGCTTCCAGACCGCAGAAGCGCTTGGCATAGCTGCGGTGGGGGTGCTGGTTGCCTTTGCGATGCTGGCTCTCCTGCAGCAGCTGGGCGTCGACGTCGTGGGATGGATCAGCAGCCAATTCAGCACGGCCTGAGGCGCGACCGGGGATTCGTCACCGCCCAGTGGCTCGTCATGGCGGGCCTGAGCATGATCATGCTGCTCGCCGCCGGCAATGCGCTGTTGTGGCACTACACCCGAGCCGCCGTGACCGCCGCCGCCGATGAAGCTGCACGAGCCGCCTCCGTTCGCGGGGCCGAACCGGGCGAGTGTGAATCCGCTGCGTTCTCCGTGATCAACCCTGCAGACGGCCTACTGCGGGGCCGGTTCGCCGATGCCGTCGATCGGGTCCGTTGCTCGTCTGACGGATCAATGGTCACGGTAGAGATCACAGGTGTGTTGCCCTGGCTGTTCCCAGGCATTCTGGGAATCGATGCCGGCATCGGCTTTCGGATCACATCGAGAGCTGTCATGGAGCGTGAACCGTGAAGCACGACCGGGGCTTCGTCGTGGCGGAGTGGATGGCCGCTCTCGCTGCGCTGCTCGTCCCGTTTCTGATCCTGCTCGGCTCGCTCGCCTCATGGCTCGAAGCGAAGACGACTGCCGAGATCGCCGCACAGGAAGCGGCGCGAGCTGTGGTGCTGGGGGCTGTGCTCCCCGACGGCGTGGCGGCCGGCCAGCGAGCGGCGGCTCTCGTGCTCCACGACCGCGGCTGCCACGATTGCAGGTTGTCGATCGACCATCCCGGCAGTGAGAGTGAGTTCGTGCGTGGGGAGACGCTGGTTGCGACGGTCACGGCGCGAGCGCCGTTGCTGTCGATCCCCGTGCTCGGCATTGAGGTCGGTGCTATCGACTTCTCAGCCAGGCATGCCTTCCGCGTCGACGACTACCGGAGCTTGCCGTGACCGGGCAGAGAGGGAGCGCCACCCTCTGGGTTCTCGTCATGTGCGGGATGGCGCTGGTCGTTGCGTCGCTGGCGGTGGACCTGTGGGAAGTCGGATCGGTGCGGCGCCGTGCTGCGGGCCTCGCCGATTCGGCAGCTGCAGCCGGTGCCACGGCGGTGGATGAAGTTGCCTATCGGGCGGACCCGAGCGCTGCTCCCCTCCTCGATCCCACGGCGGCGGTGGATCGCGCCTGTGCTGCGCTCGCGCAGAGCGGTGTGCGGTGCGGGTCGGACGCGGTCGTGGTGGCCGATGCGTCCTCGGTGAGGGTTCACGTCCGCACACGGGTCGACTTCGCCCTCTTGCGACTCGTCGGCGCCGCGCCCTTCGACGTCACCGCAGTTGCCGCCGCCCGGCCTTTCCGAAACGATTGAGACGACGCGGCGGCGTCAGTGGGGGCGCAGCGATGAGGCGGGCGCAATGGCAGCTTCGACAGGGGCCCGCCGCGTGCTCGAGATCTCGCTCACGGTACGACCAGTTCCTCGCCCGGGTAGATGAGGTCCGGATCTCCGGACCGGATGCGGTCGCGGTTCGTCTCGATGAGCCGTACCCAGTAGGGGGCGATGTTGCGGTCGGGGCCACCCCGCTCCTCGACGACGGCCGTGGCGATCCTCCAGAAGTGGTCCCCCGGCCGGACTTCATACACGGTCGTCCGGGTGTCGTCGGAGACGAAGGGCAGGACGATTGGCCGTACTTCGAATTGTTCGGGCGCGTTTGCCGGATCTGCGAGATCGATCGGGAGGCCCGTCGTTGCCGCAACGGGCGACGCGATGCCGACGAGGCGAGCCGCCTCGATGAGGCGGCGCGCGCACACCGGCATTGCTCGCGCGACTGATCGGCGCAATTCGACGCACGCCGCGCCGACGCAAACCGCTCCGTACGCGAGCGTGGTGAGCAGCAGCCACCCGAGCCCGATGCCGGCGACCACGACGGCCAGGCTTACTACTCCATCGGTGGCCCCTCCGCTCGTCGACCACGTATCTACCGATGAGATGTCGAGGCCGGCAACGACCATGCCGAAGGCGACGGCCGCCGCCGCGGTCGGAATGGCAAAGACCAGGAACGACACGAGGCGGCGCACCTGCGCAGCGTACGCAGCGCACCGCCCCGATTGAAGAGGTTCGGTCTACGTCTCCTGGAAGAGACCGATGATGTTGCCTTCGCTGTCGGAGAACCAGGCGGCCAGTGTGCCGTCGGGCGCGGTAGCGATGCCGTTGTCGGTCGTGAAGTCGGGTAGGTCGTACTCCTGGAACGTGACGCCGCGCCCCTGCAGCGCAGTGACCGTCGCGCGCAGATCGTCGACCTGCCAGGCGGCGGCCGTGGCCTGGTTGGTGCCGGCAAAGGCCGACGGGTAGAGCATGAACCACGAATCGCCGGCGTCGTACCGAAGGCCGCCGTCGCCTCGGTCCTCGCTCGGCTTCAGATCCAGCTTGTCGGCATAGAACTGTCGGGCCCGGTTGATATCCGACGCAGGGAGCGACGGAATGAGTGTTCGTTTGGTGAACATGGACACACCTCCCCTCGATATGACGTGTCCAACGCCCAACGGTACGCGACAACGAACCGGCATGACGCCGTAACCCGGTACGATTTCATTCCCGATCCAGGTGCGGCTCCATGGCCCTCGTCCACGACCAAGGCATCGTGCTCCGGTCCTTTCCGTTCGGTGAAGCCGACCGGGTCGTCGTGTTGCTGAGCCCAAATCACGGCAAGCTACGGACGGTCGCCAAGGGCGTCCGCAAGACCAAGAGCCGGTTCGGGGGCCGGCTCGAGCCTTTCAACCATGTGGATCTCGTCATGTACGAGGGCAAGAACCTCGACACGATCACTCAGGTGGCGATCATCGAAGGCTTCCCGGAACTGCGCTCCGACCTGGATCGGGTGATGGCCGCGGGCACGATGGTTGAAGTGGCCGACTACGTGGCCCAGGAGGACGAACCCGCGGTGCGTTTGTTCCTGTTGCTGCTGCGCGGCCTGAAAGCGCTCGACGAATCCCAGCCGCATCCCGACCTCATGACGGCATTTCTCATCAAAGCGGCGGCGGTCATCGGGATGGCACCGGCCCTCGATGCGTGCGCCGGGTGTGGACGGAGCAACGGTATCGACTATTTCTCGTTCGGGGCCGGCGGCGCGTTGTGCGGATCGTGCCGGGTCGCCGGGGCCTACTCCCTGCGGGCCGGGGTGGTGGAGTACCTGGCCGAGCTGGCGACGGCCGACCTCGTCGACCTGCCGGCGGCCGAGCCCGACATGAGCGGGGATGCGATGGGGGTGGCCCGTCGCTTCCTCGAGTACCACCTGGAGCGGCGTCTCCACAGTCTGGCGGTGCTCGATGGCTGACGCACCGGCGCTCGACCCCGACCGGATCCCACGTCACATCGCCATCATCATGGACGGCAACGGCCGCTGGGCGAAGGCCCGCGGCCTCCCCCGAACGGCCGGGCACGCCGCCGGCGAACACAGCCTGTTCGATACCGTCAACTCCGCCGTCGAGCTCGGTATTGGATGGCTCACCGTGTTCACGTTCTCCACCGAGAACTGGGCGCGCCCCGACGACGAGGTCGAGTTCCTCATGGAGTTCAACGAATCGCTGCTGCTGCGGCGCCGTGACGAGGTCGACGAGCTCGGGGTGCGGGTGCACTTCATCGGCCTCAGCGACGACCCGCGGGTGCCGCTGCGGGTACAGCGCCGTATGACGGAGACCGAGGAGTTGACGGCCGCCAACGACGGCATGCGCCTCGTGTTCGCGTTCGACTACGGGAGCCGCAACGAGATCGCTGGTGCGGCGCGACGCATCGCCGGGATGGCGGCAGCGGGCGAACTCGATCCGGACACCGTCGACGAAAAGACCGTCGCCGCCCACCTCGATCTCCCGGAGATGCCCGACCCCGATCTGGTCATCCGGACCAGCGGGGAGCAGCGGCTCAGCAACTTCCTGCTCTGGCAAGCGGCGTACGCCGAACTCGTGTTCACCCCTGTGCTGTGGCCGGATTTCGATCGAGCCGAACTGGAGCGCTGCATCATCGAGTATCAGCAGCGGGGGCGCCGGTTCGGTGGGGTCGCCTGACGTCAGGCGACGACGATTTCGGTCGTCTCGTTGCTCACGACGCCGGCGATGTCATACGTCTCGCCCGTGGCCGTATCGATGAACGTGAAGGTGAGCCAGGTTTCGCCGCGGGCGATCGTCACCACGAAACGGTTGGCGGCGTCAAAGCCTCCGATCCATCCCCGGGCGTCGAAGTGGTGCTCGCCGTCAGGGCCCGAGACCACCAGGTCTTCGCCGATCCACGCCGCATATGACCTCCCATCCCGCGACCACTGCGGGGCTCCGTAGAAGATCGACGGATCGAGGCCGGCGTCGACCTCGCGCAGGTCAGTATCGACCACCACGAATTCGAAGTCGGTGTTGTGCTCGACGTTGTACCACTCCGGAGTGACCACAAACCGACCGGGCCCCGCCGTTGCCCAGAACCCGTAGTCCCGAAGTTCGGCGTCGACGGATCCGTCCCGGGCATAGACGCGAATGACCGGTCCGATCTCGTTGCCGTCACCTTCGATCGCAGTGACCAGGAAGCCCCAGTCCCCGAACGCTGCTACGGA